>NZ_JDST02000010.1:0-37568 GCF_000584975.1 Candidatus Accumulibacter cognatus
CTTGCGTTCCTGCGCCAGTGGGTCCTCAACCTCCTGTGCACCGCGCCCTTGAAACGCAAGGGCGGTCTTCAGGTGCAGCGCCTCATCGCCGCGACTTCCGACAGCTTCCGGGCGCAAATCTTGGGGCTTGTATAAGATTCATGCGATTGCCCTGGGGGAAACGGTGGAAATGGGCTGGGCACCTGAAAAATCATCGATACTTCGATCAAGTTCGAGGTAAACACTATAACACACTGTTTACCAGAATTATTTTTAGAATAGCCGGAGTTTCCCTCAAGCTTCACCGCCAAAGTCCGCCAATCTTCGCACGCCAACCTACGCCAACAGCTGCTTTGCGTGGCTTTGAAATGAGAACTGCTGGATCCCCGCCTGCCTGCCCGGTTCGGCACGCCGCACGTATATAATGCGCAGTTCATTCATCAAGCAAGCAGGGTCCATCATGGAAGCCGAACAGCTCAACCTCATCGAAAACCGGCTCGCCGACCTCGGTCAGCGGGCCACCGAACTGCGGAGGTATCTTTGACTACGATCAGAAAGCTGATCAGTTAAAGGCCGTTGCGCGCGAATTCGAGGATCCGAAGGTCTGGGACAACGCCGAGCGCGCGCAGGAACTCGGACGCGAGAAACGCGTGCTGGAAAACGTCGTGCTGACGCTGAGCCGCATCGGCGATGGCCTGCGCGACGCCAGCGACCTCTTCGAGATGGCGCGCGAGGAGGATGACGACGACACGCTGAACGCGGTCATTGCAGATGTCGACTCCATCGAGAAGGAGGTCTCCGGCCTCGAATTCCGGCGCATGTTCAACAACCCTGCCGACCCGCTCAACTGCTTCGTCGACATCCAGGCCGGCGCCGGCGGTACCGAAGCGCAGGACTGGGCGGCGATGCTGCTGCGCATGTACATCCGCTACGGCGAACGCAAGGGCTACGCGGTCGAAGTGCTCGAGGAATCGGAAGGCGAAGTCGCCGGCATCAAGACGGCCAGCATCAAGCTCTCCGGCGACTACGCTTACGGCATGCTTCGTTCGGAAACCGGCATCCATCGACTGGTCCGCAAGTCACCCTTTGATTCGAATGCGCGCCGCCACACCAGTTTCTGCTCGGTGACCGCCTACCCCGAAATCGACGACTCCTTCGAAGTCGACATCAACCCGGCCGATCTGCGCATCGATACCTATCGCGCTTCCGGCGCCGGTGGTCAGCACATCAACAAGACCGACTCGGCGGTGCGCATCACGCATCTGCCAACGAACATCGTCGTGCAGTGCCAGAATGACCGTTCGCAGCATCGCAACCGTGCCGAGGCAATGGCGATGTTGAAGTCGCGCATCTACGAAGCCGAGATGCGCAAGCGCCAGGCCGAGCAGCAAAAGCTCGAAGACGCCAAGTCCGACATCGGCTGGGGTCACCAGATCCGTTCCTATGTGCTCGACCAGTCGCGAATCAAGGACTTGCGCACCAACGTCGAAGTCGGCAATACCCAGAGCGTGCTCGACGGCGACCTCGACCAGTTCATTGAAGCCAGCCTGAAACAGGGCGTCTGAACCCGTATGCCTAACCTGCTCAAGCACCAACAGTCATGACTTTTCCAGGCCCCTGCGACCATTAAAATCATGATCGCTGCTCTCTCCCACGGCACGCGCTGCATCGCAGGCCGGCCGCGGCGGCTCCGAGGAGTACTCGCGAAACCTCGTCTTCGCCCCCGCGAGTGGGGCGTGGTGACTCGTGAGTCGCTGAAGCCACTTCCACATTAGAAACGAAACTCCCATCATGTCCACGACCGAAAACCTCCCCGATCTTTCGCCGCAGCCGGACGAAAACCACATCATTGCCGATCGTCGTGCCAAGCTTGGCGAATGGCGGCAGAGCGGCCAGGCCTTCCCGAACGACTTTGCGCGCGAAAATACCGCCGGCAAGATCAGCGATGTCTACGACAGCAAAACGCTTGAAGAACTCGCGGCAGTGCCGGTCACCGTCCGGATCGCCGGGCGCATCATGCTCAAACGGGTGATGGGAAAAGCTTCATTCATCACCGTTCAGGATTTCTCCGGCCGCATCCAGGCTTATGTCAGCCGTGACCAGGTTGGCGATGAAATCTATGCGGCGTTCAAGCGATGGGATATGGGGGACATCGTCGGGGCCGTCGGCACGCTGTTTCGCACCCGCACCGGTGAGCTGACCGTGCAGTGCACGGAAATCCGGTTGCTCTCGAAATCTCTGCGACCGCTGCCGGAAAAGTTCCACGGCCTGACCGACCAGGAACTGAAATACCGCATGCGCTACGTCGACCTGATCACCAACGAGCAATCCCGCTTCACCTTCGCCGTCCGCAGCCGCATCGTGCAGTCGATCCGCAACTTCATGATCGATCACGGCTTCCTCGAAGTCGAGACGCCGATGATGCATCCGATCCCCGGCGGCGCAACCGCGCGCCCCTTCGCGACACATCATAACGCGCTCGACATGCCGCTGTTCCTGCGCATCGCGCCGGAGTTATACCTCAAGCGTCTCGTTGTCGGCGGCCTTGAAAAGGTTTTCGAAGTTAACCGCAACTTCCGCAACGAAGGGCTCAGCCCGCGCCACAACCCCGAATTCACGATGATGGAATTCTATGAGGCGTACTCCGAGTACCGCCAGTTGATGGACTTCACCGAAGGACTACTGCGCCACAGCGCACGCGCGGTGCTGGCCAGCGAAGTGTTCGAATATCAGGGGCGCAGCATCGACTTCGCCAAGCCCTTTGCCCGTCTGACGATCATCCAAGCGATCCGCCAGTTCCATCCCGGCTTCAGCATCGCCCAACTTGGCGACGCCGCCTGGTTGCGTGCAAAACTGACGGCGATGAAGGTCGAGGTCGGTGCGGAATCCGGGCTCGGTGCGCTGCAACTGAAGCTCTTCGAGGAGACTGCCGAAGCTGATCTCTGGGACCCGACCTTCATCATCGATTACCCGGCCGAGGTCAGTCCGCTGGCGCGCCGTAGCGACAGCAATCCCGAGGTCGCTGAGCGTTTCGAGTTGTTCATCGCCGGCCGCGAGATCGCCAACGGCTTCTCCGAGTTGAACGACCCCGAAGACCAGGCGGCACGCTTCCTCGAACAGGCGCAAGCCAAGGAGGCCGGTGACGAGGAAGCGATGTACTACGACGCCGACTACATCCGCGCTCTTGAATACGGACTGCCGCCGACCGCTGGCTGCGGCGTCGGCATCGACCGGCTGGTGATGCTGCTGACCGACTCGGCAAACATTCGTGACGTGATCCTCTTCCCGCAGATGCGGCCGGAGTAGGCAACTGCAGCAAGCCAGAACACACATTGACCGGCACTCCCAGTGCATGCCACAGCACGCAATCGTCATTGGTGCCGGTCTGGCCGGCAGTAGCGCCGCCGAACGCTTGGCGGCACGCGGCTGGACGATCGATCTGATCGAGCGCGCCGCGGCACCTGGCGAGGGCGCTTCGGGTAATCTTGCCGGCGTCCTGCGCCCGCTGCCCTCGGTCGACGATAACCGCCTGGCACGACTGACGCGGGCCGGTTTCGTCCACGCCTGTGCGCATCTCCAGTCGCTGACTGCCGCCGGTCTGCCGCTGCTCTGGGGCCGCACCGGCGTGCTGCATCTGGCGCGGGACGACAAACACGCCGCGACACAGCAGCGGGTGGTCGAGATCCAGCAGCCTGCAGCCGATGAACTGCGCTTTGTCGACCGTGACGAAGCCAGCCAGTTGGCCGGCTGGCCGGTTGCCAAGGGCGGCTGGTGGTTCCCCGGTGGTGGCTGGGTCGATCCCGCTTCGCTTTGTCGGGCCAACCTGGCTCGCCAGGCGACGGCGATCCAGTCGCACTTTCGATGCCAGGTCGCAGAAATCAGACGGCAGTCAGGTCTCTGGCAAACTTGCGACGCCGCTGGCAAGCTCATCGCCGCCGCACCGGTGTTGATTCTGGCCAACGCAGCGGCTACCCGATGCTTTTCACCCGCCGCGCATCTGCCGCTACGCGCTGCGCGCGGGCAGGTTTCGCATCTGCCGGCCGAGACGGCTTCGCCGCCGGCCATCGTCGTCTGCCGCCTCGGCTACGTGACGCCGGCCATCGAAGGTCTGCGCTGCGCCGGTGCGACCTTCTGCGTCGACAACCAGGAAAGTGCACTGCGCCAGGCCGACCATGCCGAAAACCTGGCCAAACTCGATTTCATCCTGCCAGGCTACAGCCAGGGCATCGACCCGGCTCAACTCGGCGGCCGCGTCGGCTTCCGCCCGCTGTCGCCGGATCGGCTGCCGATGATCGGCGCGCTCGCCGACGCCACCGCCATCGATCCGGCGCGCCCGTCGTTGCCGCTCGCCGCCATGCCGCGTCTACCAGGACTCTACCTGATCAACGGCTTTGGCGCCCGTGGCATCGTCTGGTCGGCGCTCGCTGGCGAATTGCTGGCCTGCCTGATCACCGGTGCGCCACTGCCGCTTGCCGACGACCTGGTTAGCGCCGTCGATCCCGGTCGCTTCCTGTTGCGTGGCCGCAGCCAGCGGTGGCACAGCGACGCCGCGCCGCGTATCGACGGGTGACTTTTGCGCCAAGCCTGACCGTAAACGTTGCGCAGTGCTCTTCCTCCATGGCTGCCCGCAAAGCGTTACACTGAGATTTTTATTTCCAGGAAATCCAGGGTATGGAAAACCAGTCCACAAGCACCCACCCGATGATTCTCGTTGCCGCAGCCTCGGTCACCCTGTTCAGCCTCACCGGCGTCGCGGCGCTGCTCGGCTGGCTGCCGAGCCCCATGGCACCGCAAGTGGCAAGCGCACCGACGCCGACCTCCATCGCCGTACCCGCGGAAAAGGCTGCGACGCTGAACATCCCTGCCGGCTCTAGGGTCACGGTGCATACCGTCAGCGAAGCTCCTGCAAGCCAGGCAAGCAAGCATGTCGCCACTCGACCGAGCAAGGCAGTTGTCAACCAGGGGCGATCCCTCGCGCGATCCACTGCGTCTTTCAGCTCCGACTACGCTAGCCGTGGCACCAGGCCGATAGCGAACGACCCGCAACAGGAGAACGCGCTTTACGTCGACCACAGCCGACATGCTGTTGGTGTCTGCCGGGACTGCGGTACCATTATTGACGTACGCGAGGTGACGAAAAGGGGACGCGTCAGTCCGCAGTACCAGGTCACGGTTCGCCTCAACGATGGCAGCATGCGCACCGTCAACGAATCGCAAGCGCCGCTGTGGCGCAGCGGCGACCGCGTGCGCATCGGCAATGGACAGTTCCCAGGCATCTAGGTGGGCCATCCGAGATGCTAAGATTGACCCTTGCCCAAGCACCAACCCTCCAGGGAGAACCTGCATGAAACTAGAAACGCTCGCCGTCCACGCCGGCTACAGTCCCGAACCGACGACCAAGGCGGTCGCCGTACCGATTTACCAGACCAGCTCGTATTCCTTCGACAGCACCCAGCATGGTGCCGACCTGTTCGATCTCAAGGTGGCCGGCAACATCTACACGCGCATCATGAATCCGACCCAGGATGTCCTCGAAAAGCGCGTTGCCGCGATGGAAGGCGGCATCGGCGGACTGGCGCTGGCATCGGGCCAGGCGGCGATCACCTACGCGATCATGACCATCGCCGAAGCCGGTGACAATATCGTCTCGGCAGCAACACTTTATGGTGGTACCTACAATCTTTTCGCACACACCCTGCCACAGTACGGCATCGAGGTGCGCTTTGCCAACCACGCCGAGCCGTCCAGTTTCGAAAAACTCATCAACGGCAAGACCAAGGCCATTTATTGCGAGTCGGTTGGCAATCCGCTTGGCAATATCACCGACTTCGAGCCGCTCGCCGAGATTGCGCACCGCCATGGTCTGCCCCTGATTGTTGACAACACGGTTCCTTCGCCCTATCTGTGCCGTCCCTTCGAGCACGGCGCCGACATCGTCGTTCACTCGCTGACCAAGTATATCGGCGGTCATGGTAACTCGATCGGCGGCATGATCGTCGATAGCGGGCGCTTTCCCTGGGCTGAGCACAAGATGAAATTCAGGCGCCTCAACGAGCCGGATGTCTCCTACCACGGAGTGATATACACCGAAGCCCTGGGTCCGGCGGCCTTCATTGGTCGTGCACGCGTCGTGCCGCTGCGCAATATGGGTGCCGCCATCTCGCCGTTCAACAGCTTCCTGATTCTCCAGGGCATTGAGACGCTGCCGCTACGCATGGACCGCATCTGCGCCAACACCGAAAAGATCGCCGCCTACCTGCGGGGCCACGCCAAGGTAGCGTGGGTCAATTACGCCGGCCTGCCGGATCATCCGGACCACCCACTGGTCCAGAAATACATGGACGGCAAGGCTTCCGGGATTCTCACCTTTGGTGTCAAGGGCGACGGCTGCAGCGGCTCGGAGGCGGGCGCGCGATTTCAGGATGCGCTGCAGTTGTTTACCCGGCTGGTCAACATCGGCGACGCCAAGTCACTCGCCTGTCACCCGGCATCGACCACGCACCGCCAACTGGCCCCGGCAGAACTGGCCAAGGCGGGCGTCTCCGAGGAAATGGTTCGCCTTTCGATCGGCATCGAACATGTCGACGATCTGATCAATGACCTGGAGCAGGCACTGGCCGCCTGACGGAAGCCCTGAGATACAATGGCCTTACGACGAGCGCAGGGCAAGGTTTTGGGCTAACATGCGGTTATCGTTGTGTGCAGGTAATGCTTACAGATGTTCAGTAGCCCACCCCTTCCGCCGTTCGTCGACCTGCGTGCCGATGATGTCGAAATCGGAAATTACGCAACGCTGCTCGACAGCCTCGACATTGCCCTGCTGGTCTTCTCGCCTGATGGCTCACTGCATTTGCGCAACAATCAGGCCGCCACTCTGCTTGGCGATACACCGGTGGTATGGGAAGACGAGAATGGTCAGCCGCTGGCCGTCGACCACCGCCTCGAAATGGAGGTGGCACAGACGCGGCAGGCCATTCTTCATCGGGCCATCGGCATCCGAAAGACCGTATCGGGTGCCACGGCCTGGTGCAAGGCCGGAGCCTTTCCGGTGTTCGCCGACGACGGCAGTCTGCGACGTATCCTCCTGGCCCTGGCCAAACTGACCCCCTATAGCCATCTGGCAAGCGAAAGTCGGCCCATGCCGACACACGACCTGCTCACCGGGGTTTTCAACCAACGCTATATCAGGCTGTTGCTCGACGACGAGGATCGCCGCGCCCGACGTTACGGAACCCCTTTTGCCCTGGCGCTGATAGCCCTCGATGGCTTTGCCGATTTCTGCGCGGCGAATGGACGGGAAGCCGGCGAACAGGTACTTGCCGAGGTGGGTTCCCTGTTGGGCAAGAGTCTGCGTGGCTTCGACATGGTTGGCCGCTTTGGTTCCGATCAGTTCCTTTTGATTCTGCCCAATGTTTGCATCCACGATGCGATGCTCGGCCTGGAACGTGTCCGTGAAACAGTCGAGGCGACCTATTCGCGTCACGTCAGGCTGCCGTGGACGATCAGCGGTGGCGTTACCGAATACAGCGGCGAAGATTCAGCGACACTGATCGAGCATCTGCGACCACTGCTGATCGCGGCGCAAGAATCCGGCGGCAACCGGCTCTGCGTAGACCCGGAGATTTTATAGGCTTTACCCGGCCAGGCGCACTGGTCAACAGGCGATGCGCTGTTGATCACCCTGATCGACGACCTGGGACATGCACTGGCGACTGCTGGATGGTTTTCCTGACCCATCCGAAGCGCTCTTAATATCAATGGTTTCACGACGAGCGCAGGGCGGGATTTTGGGCTAACATGCAGACATCGTTCTTTCCCGGTGATGCCCGCAGATGTCCAGTAGCCCACCCCTCCTGCCACCCGTCGACCTGCGTGCCGATGATGTCGAAATCGGAAACTACGCGACACTGCTCGACAGTCTCGACATTGCCCTGCTGGTCTTCTCTGCCGACGGTTCCCTGCAGCTGCGCAACACTCAAGCCGCCACCCTGCTTGGCGATACACCGGTCGTATGGGAAGATGAGAACGGCCAGCCACTGGCTGTCGACCAGCGCCCTGAAAGGGAGGTGGTACAGACGCGGCAGGTCATTCGGCATCGGGCCATCGGTATCCGGAAGGCTGCGTCCGGTGCCACCGACTGGTACCGGGCCAGTGCCTTTCCGGTATTCGCCGATGATGGCAGTCTGCGACGTGTCCTCCTGGCCCTGGCCAATCTGACCCGTGACCGTCAGTTGGCAAGCCAGTCCATGCCGACACACGACCCACTCACCGGGGTCTTCAATCAAGGCTATATCAGACTGCTGCTCGACGATGAGGATCGCCGTGCTCGCCGTTACGGTACCCCTTTTTCCCTGGCGTTGATCACCATTGATGACTTCGCCGATTTCTGTGCAGCGAATGGACGGGAAGCCGGTGATCGCCTGCTCGCCGAGGTCGGTTCACTGTTGGGCAGGAATCTGCGCGAGTTCGACATGGTGGGCCGCTTTGCTTCCGATCAGTTCCTGTTGATTCTGCCCAATGTGCGCATCAATGATGCGATGATCGGTCTGGAGCGCGTACTCGCGGCGGTCGAGGCGACCTATGCGCACCACACCAGGGCGCCACTGACGATCAGTGGCGGGGTCACCGAATACAGCGGCGAAGATTCATCGATATTGATCGAGCACCTGAAGCCACTGCTCAGCGCAGCGCAGGAAGCCGGAGGTAATCGGCTCTGTGTGGATCTGGAGATCTTCTAGGCTTTACTTCTGGCCAGCCGCACTGGCCGCCAGGCACTGTTGATCACGACAGATGCGGCAAGCCGAGATACGCGCGTGAACGCATTTCGGTCAGACGACTGGCGGTGCGGCAGAACTCGCTGGCCTGCGTGCCCTGCGTGTACAACCCGTCCGGGCCACAATCGGCGGTGGCAATCAGCTTGACCTTGTGATCGTAGAAGATGTCGACCAGCCAGGTAAAACGCCGTGCCTCCGATGACATGCTCGCCGACATCCTGGGAATCGCCGAAAGCAGTACCGTATGATAGCCGCGCGCCAGTTCGAGGTAGTCGTTTTGCGAACGCGGCCCACCGCACAGTGACTTGAAATCGAACCAGATCACGCCGTTGCCACGGCGCTGTGTTGGAATATTGCGCCCGAGGATCTCGATGGTGCCACCCGGTTCGCCTTCGCCGTCGGCCATGGCGGCAAAATACCCGGCCATCTTCTGCTCGGCCGCGGCGTCGGCCGGGTAATGAAAGATCTCGACCTGCTCGAGCGTTCGTAGCCGATAATCGACCCCGGCATCGATTTCGAGCACGTCCAGCCGCGACTTGAGCAGGGCAATTGTCGGCAGAAAGTTGTCGCGCTGCAGGCCATTCGGATAGAGCCTGTCGGGTGGGTAATTGGAAGTCATCACGAATACCACCCCGTGGGCAAAGAGCGCTTCGAGCAAGCGGCCGAGGATCATCGCATCGGCGATGTCGGAAACGTGAAACTCGTCGAAGCAGAGCAGCCGCACGTCTGTAGCGATGCGCTCGGCCAGCCGCAGCAGCGGATCGTTCTCGCCCTTGAGTTCGTTCAACTGCCGATGCACCCCGTGCATGAAGGCGTGGAAATGAATCCGGCGCTTGCGACGATATGGCACCGCGTCGAAAAAGCAGTCCATCAGGAAGCTCTTGCCGCGTCCGACGCCGCCCCAGAAATAGACGCCACGCGGCACTTCCGGCGGTGCGAAGAGACGCCGCAAGGTGCTGCGACGCCCGACCTTGAACGACAGCAGCTCATAATAAAGGCGCTGCAAGCGTTCGGCGGCTGCGCGTTGCGCGGCGTCGGCCTGAAAATTGCGCGCCGCGAGCAGGCCCTCGTAGGCATCGATCATTCCCCGCTCGGGGACTTTGAGAACTCTGTGAGGCATCGGCGTCTTTCCGCTATCCGAGGGGGGGCTCTCGCGTTTGTCGGGCAGCAAGCGGGGCAGGCCAGGATCGCAAGCGCTGCCACGCCCTACCTTCACCAACGATGCCGGCATTCTAAACCATTGCTGGCGAAACGTCAGACGCGGACTTGAGCACTTCCGGAAGCTTCACCAGGTCGATACCGGCGTTCAGCAGTGCGGTACGGATGGCGGTCGCTGCGGCCACTGCCTGCGGGCCGTCGCCGTGCACGCAGATGCTGTGAAACTCGGTGCGGATCATCTGGCCGCTCAGGCTGACGATTCCGTCTGCGTCGAGCATGCGCAGGACCTGCTCGACGCAAGCGTCGGCGCTGTGGAGAACGGCATCGGGCTGGCTGCGCGGCACGAGTTTGCCGGCGTCGGTGTAACTGCGGTCGGCAAAGACTTCGGCGACGACTTTCAGGCCCGCGGCTGCACCCGCCAGCAAAAGCTGCGAAAGCACTGGCGCGAGCAGTATCAGCGCAGGATCGAAGCTCTTGATCGCGGCCACGACGCTGCCCGCCAGCGCCGCATTCTCACAGGCCATATTGTTCAGCGCACCATGCGGCTTGACATGCGTCAGCCGCCCGCCTTCGGCTTGTGCAATGCCGGCAAGGGCGCCGATCTGGTAGATCAGCATCGCTTCGAGTTCTGCGGCCGGAAGTTGCATCGCTCGCCGGCCGAAACCCTGCAGGTCAGGAAACGATGGATGTGCGCCAAGGCTGACGCCGGCAGCCAGTGCCTGTCGGACCGTGCGGCGCATCACCAGCGGATCGCCGGCATGGAAACCACAGGCGATGTTGGCCGCACCGATGATGCGCAGCAGTTCATCATCGCGGCCCATTTCCCAGACCCCGAAGCTTTCGCCGAGGTCAGCGTTGAGATTGATCCTGCGGGTCATCCTCTCTCCCACCGTGAAGACGGTGAATCCTGTACAGGCGTCGCCGTCCGGGCCACCGGATCCTCCTCTCGGGCATCGACAACACCACTGACCAGATTGGCGGCATAAATCGCCTGCAGATCAGGCATCCCCACTTCCACCAGCGGCCCGATGCCGGCGATCAGTGCGTGCAGGGCTGCCGCGCGAGCGCGCGCCGCTCGTTCGGCATCCGCGACCGAAACGGCAGCAAAGCGGATGCACTGTCCCGGTGCCAGCACGGCCAGACGCGGCAGATCAGCCGAGATCACCGTGGCGATCTTCGGATAACCGCCAGCGGTATGGCCATCGGCGAGCAACACGATCGGCTGTCCCTGGCCCGGCACCTGAATCGATCCTGGCACAGTCGCGTCCGAAGTAATCTCGAAGCCTTTCTCGGGGCGATGTCTGAGCACCGGACCCTCCAGACGCATGCCCATGCGATCGGCCGCTGCGGAAATCTGGTAAGCCTCGCCCAGGAAGCAGGCTAGCGACGCCGCAGTGAAGTAATCCTCCTGCGGTCCGGGAACGACGCGAATCGGCGCCGCGTCCAGCGGCGGCAAGGTCCGCAGCATCTGTTGGCCGGCCCTGCCCTGGCCGACCGGCAGGCGGACTCCGGGCGACAAGCAGCGACCGTCGAGGCCACCGAGGCCGGCGGGCGCATACGTCGATGCGCTGCCGAGTTGTTTCGGGATGCTGATCCCGGCTAGCGCGAGGTAGCCGACCCGGCCCGGTGACAGCATGCCACAACGCAGGGTCTCGCCGGGCGAAAGCGTCACACTGCGCCAGGAGTCGAGGCGACGACAGCCGTCGGCGCCGATTACTGCAGCCGAAAAATTTCCGGCCAGCGCGAGCTGCACCGGTGAGTCGAGCGTACGCACTGCCAAACCGCCGACAAGGAATTCGATCGCCGGGGTATCTTCGTCATTGCCAAGCAAGGCATTGGCCAGGCGCAGCCAGTCCGGTTGCAGTGCACCGGCGCGCGGTACGCCAAGCCGACGGAACCCTGGTCGGCCAAGATCCTGGAGCGAAGCCAGTGCGCCGGGTCTGACGATTTCGAGAAACGCATTCATCGCTCGGTTTGGCCATCGGCCAGAAAAGCCTGCGGCGGCTGCGCTGCCGCGCGCAACTTTGGCATTTCCGCGCGTAGCAAGCGATACTCGCTGGCGGCAACCGCCCGGAAGCGTACCCGGTCACCAGGCAGGAGCAGCGCCGCCTGTGGCCAGTTCACCGAAAACAGCGGCACCGGGCAGGTGCCCAGCAGGTGCCAGCCACCGGGGCTTTCCCAAGGGTAGATCGCAGTCAGGGTGCCGGCTGTCGCCACACTGCCCGCTGGTACCCGCAGGCGTGGCTCGCGATGGCGCGGACGCGAGAGCAGCTCCGGCAGATCGCCCAGGAAGGCGAAACCCGGCTGGAAGCCAAGCATGTAGACCTCGTAGGTGACGGAAGCATGCCGACGAACCACCTCGGCCGGTGCCAAGCCACAAGCCTGTGCCAGTTCATCGAGATCCGGCCCGCAGGCAGCAATCTCGTCGCCGTAACACACCGGCAATTGCCATACACGTCCGCGACGCGGCCCATCCCTGGCCACCAACGATCGCAGTGCAGCATCTGCGTGTGTCGTAATGGTTGGTTCGATTTCGGCACGCGAGCACAGCAGGGGGTCATAGATGACGGTCAGCGAACGGAAGGTCGGCACCGTTTCGACGATCCCGTGCAGCTCGCCGCGGTCGATCGCCCGCGCCAGCGCTGCGTCGAGCGCCGCGACCGCGGTCAGCAGGTGCCGCTCGATGTGCTCGCCAAACTCGATGGTCAGCGCCGTATCCCCGGCGTTGAGGATGCGAAAGCTCATGCCGCCCTCTCCTTCAGATCGCCGGGCTGGCACGCATGCGCGACTCGTCCACCTCTACTCGCGAACCGCTTCCGCCCAGCAATTGGGCGTTTCGTAGAGGCGCAAGCACTCGAGACGCAAGCGCCTGCCATAACGGTCCCGATAGACCGCTTCGAGAATCGAGAAGGCTTTCTGCGCAAGGTTTTCGGCCGTTGGCACACAATCGAGCAGCACTGTCTTGTGTTCAGGCAGCGACGCCAGAAAACTCACCACTGGCAGGTCGCCGGCATAGACCAGAAAGGCATGATCCCAGGCATCGACCAGATGTGTGCAGGCCAGGGTCTTGACTTCGGAAAAATCCATCACCATGCCGTTGGCCGGGTCGCCGTCTTGGCGAATGATGTCGCCGGCAAGTGTAATCTCGATTGCATAGCGATGCCCATGCAGATGCCGACATTGACTCAGGTGGTCGGGAATGCGATGGCCGGCGTCGAATTCGAGGCGACGAGTGATCAGCATCGGAAGGGCACCGGAAAGGAACGCGCGATTATAGCACCGCCACTCCCGGTCCCTGCGGACGCAGCGACGCCTGGGGATACGATGCAGTACCGTTCGGCCAGATCCAGGCCATTTCGAGGCTGATCGGTGATGCCTTGCCTCCCATCATGCGGGCGGACCGGGCAAACCCGACCAGATCTCGCTGAGGTTGTTGAATTTCCATTTCTCAGGGTCTTCGATGTTGACGATCTTGTAGGCATCCTCCGTGTGCTCGAGGTCGATGATCGTCGGCAGGATACGTTCGTTCGAGCGTGTCGAGAAGAATGTCTTGACCTGCGGGCGGAGCAGCGAATGGCTGCCCTGCTCGATGACGACGCCGAGTCGGCCACAACTCAGGCGCACCAGCGTGCCGATCGGGTAAATGCCGATGGTCTTGACAAAAGCGTGAAAGACTCTCGGTTCGAAATGGCCCTTGGTCCATTCGGTCATCCGACGCAGTGATTCGGCCGGGCACCAGCCGGCCTTGTAGGGCCGATCCGAGGTGATCGCGTCGTAGACGTCGCAGACGGCGCCCATTTTGGCAAACAGGCTGATGTCCTCACCCTTCAGGCGTTTCGGGTAGCCGGATCCGTCGGTCTTCTCGTGGTGGTGAAGAACGACATCCAGGGCGACCGCGTCAGCGCCACTGCCCGCGAGCAATATCCGATAGCCTTTTTCCGGATGCGACTTGACGAGCGAAAACTCCGCGTCGGTCAGTTTGCCGGGCTTGTTCAGAACCGAGATCGGGATCAGAGCCTTACCGATGTCGTGCAACAGCCCCGCCATGCCGGCAGACTGCGTCTGTTGTGGATCGAGGCCAAGCTGTCTGGCGAGGGCGACCATCAACCCGCAAACGGCCACGGAATGCATGTAGGTGTAATTATCGGCAGTCTTCAGGCGTGCGATGCTGATCAGGGCGCCGGGGTTGCGGCTCATCGAGTCCGAAATCTCTGCGACCAGTCGTTGCACGCCGACGGTATCGATGGCCTTGCCCATGCGCACTTCACCAAACATCGCGGTGATGGCTTCCCGTGACTTGGTGACGATCTTGGCCGCGCGAGCGAATTCGACGTTACTGCTGACCGCTTCGGTATCGCGTTTCTCGCTGGAAGTGCTGGCCAGTTCGACCTCGACCTGGGTTGCCGTATCGGCGACCGCGACCGGCGCAACATCCGGCGCCAGATCCAGGCCCTGCGCGCAATCGATCCAGACCTCCGTGATGCTGCTCGCGCGAATGCTCGCCAGGTCCTTCGGATCGGTGATCACAAACGACGATCGCCAGAACGGATGTTCCATCCAGGAGCCGCAGAAATCCTTGAGATACATTCCCAGGGTAAGCTGTTGGACGTTGATTCGCTTGAGCATGAGGTTTCTGGAAAAGAGTGGCGACAACGACGTTATTTTGGCAGCAATAGGCGGAAAACGGCGCCCCCGTCATTATCAAGCCTGATCTCGCCCTGCTGGCCGGCGTTCTGATGCATTTCTGCAATCCGTCGGGCCAGTCGGAGACCCAGGCCGGTGCCGTTCCTGGTCACCTGTGCCGTCACGCCGGTGGCATCGTCGAGCACCTCCTGGCGATAACCGTGGCCGTCATCACGAACCAGAAACTCGAGGAAACCACTACGTTCAGCCACCTCGATGACGATGCGCGCGCGCGCATACCGCGCGGCGTTCTGCACGGCGTTGGCCAGGACCATGCGCACGACGGTTTCGTCGTAGAACCACAGCGTCGGCGCCTGCGAACAATCGAGGTCGATACGGCGGCGGCCGCGAATGCAGGTATCATCGATCAACTCTGCGGCAAGTTCGGCCGGAGCATGCGCGTCAATGTCCAGGGTGAGGGTGCCAACGTCCGATCGGTAATAGGTGAGCAGTCGTGTCAGGGCATTCGAGGCATCGATGGTTTCATGCAGAGTATCCAGGTCGCCGCGTGCCTCGGCGCGACCGGCCAGTTGAGCAAGGCGGTTTTTGACATCATGTAGCGTCAAGGCAGCGATATCGGCGAAGCTCATCAGGTGGCCTCCAGGGAGAACTTGCGCTGGACCTTGCGGCGGTGCCGGCGATCGCCTGCTGGCGACTGGTCTAGCGGGTTGCGAAGCGGCGAATCCTGGACCGCTTTGGCAAACTGCGATTTTCCAGGGTAATACGACATCAGGCAAGGCCCTCTCGTGATCATTTCCGCGCGCCATGGATCGCGGTAGGAACCCCTCGTCCGGGATCGAGTCTGCTGGCGTTTGCGGGCGAGGAATGGGCGGGATTGTTCCCCCTTCTACTCTAAATGGGCACTTGTTGTATCAGCGATACTTAGGCATGATGCACAGACATTTCAATAGCAGCCGCGCTTATTCACGCCATGAGAAACAACCAACCCGTCACCATGATTGAAACCCTCATCCCCGAAGGCGAGTTCATCTACTCGCGCACTGACCTCAAGGGGGTGATTGAGGAGGCGAATGAGGCTTTTGCCGCGATCAGTGGCTACACCCGAGAGGAGATGATCGGGCAACCACACAATATGGTTCGCCACCCGGACATGCCGGAAGCCGCATTCGCCGACCTCTGGACCGATCTCAAGGCCGGTCGCCCCTGGCGTGGTCTGGTCAAGAACCGTCGCAAGGATGGCGGCTATTATTGGGTCGTTGCGAATGCGTCGCCGGTTCGTGAAGAGGGCCGGACAGTCGGCTACCAATCGGTGCGCGCACGCCCGACACGCCAGGAAATCGCGGCAGCAGAGGAGGCCTATCGACGAATCCGCCAGGGCGATCACTCCTTGCGCATCCGGCATGGTCGGGTGGAGCGTGTGTTGCCTCGGGTGGTCAATTGGTTCGCCAGTTTGCCAACGCAAATGTCGATCATGGGCCTGCTGGCAGCACTTCTTGGAGTTCTGGAGCTTGCCGCGGGATGGATGGATGGGCGACCGCTGGAACGTGTACAAACCATTCTGTCCGCCATTGCCTTGCTTTATGCCTTGTTCTTCCTGTTCTGGGTGATACCAAGGGTATCGCGCGATCTCCAGGCAACGGCTGACTATCTCGAGTCAGTCCTGTTATCCGGCACTCTCAAAACACGTTTCGACCTTTCCCGTCGTGACATCGTCGGACGCATTGCCCGCCTGAGCGACAAGTTCATCGCTTCGGTGCAGGCCACGATTCAGGGTATGGCAGACACCGCCAAACAGGTGGACAACGCCAACAAACAGGTGCAGACCGGCGTGCAGAACGTCAAACAGTCGGCGACGGTGCAAAGCGACGCCACCTCGGCCTCGGCGGCCGCCGTCGAGGAAATGACGGTATCTATCGGAGAAGTGGCTGCGCATGCGGCCAGCACCGAGACTGCGGCCCTCAAGGCCGGCGAAGTCGCGCAATCCGGCGAGGAACTGTCGCTACGCGCCAGCCAGACCATTCTTGCACTGGCCGGAACGGTGAAGGCGTCGGCACAGCAGGTCGAGTCGCTCGGCCAGCGCTCGGAGGAAATTAGTCGCATCGTCGCCGTGATCAAGGAAGTGGCCGACCAGACCAATCTCCTGGCACTCAATGCCGCCATCGAAGCTGCACGGGCAGGTGAGGCTGGACGCGGCTTTTCGGTCGTCGCCGACGAGGTGCGCAAACTCGCTGAACGAACCGGCAAGGCAACCCACGAAATCAGCTGCATGATCAGAAGCATCCAGGACGAAACCAAACAGGCGGTAGAGTGCATGCGCAGCGGCGCGAACGAGGTCGAGGAGAGCGTTCGTCTGGTTCAGGAAGCCCGCCAGGCACTGTGTAACATCAATGAGCAGATGCAGACTACGGTGAGGATGGTGAGTGAGATTACTTATTCCTCGAGCGAGCAGCGAGCCGCCATGACCGAACTTGCACAAAATGTCGAGCGCGTTGCCTTGATGACTGAACAGAATGTGGCGGTGGCTGCCCAAACCGGAGCCATGGTCGATACGTTGACCGCAACGGTGAGCCGCATGCGCAAGGCAGTTGGGCAATATCAGGTATGAACGTCGAGTGGCCTCTGGGTGGGAATTTGGCCGAGCCGCTACCCTCTATGAGCGGTTAGATCACTGTGAAAGTCGCGTCAGCGACTCACGAATTTCCCTCCCACACGCGTGGGGGAGGGGTCGGGGGAAGATGGGGAATTCGCGGAGCCTGTTGTGCTCCGTGTCCATCAAGCGATTCCGGCGTGCAAGCCGGAATGCGCCCTGCAAGAGAGGGAAACGGTCATGACTGTCATGATCGGAGTGCCTGGCAAAGTCATGACCGTCAGTCCGACTGACTATCTGGTTGAACAGCGCGCCTGCGGCAACGCCACCCTGTGCGCGAAAATTTCAGGAGGCCGGCATGAGCGGGCAGGATGTCGAGATTATCGGGCAGGAAATTTGCTATCAGGGCTTCTTCCGGCTGGAGCGCTTGCGGCTGCGCCACCGCTTGTTTGCTGGTGGCATGAGTCCTGACATCGTGCGCGAGACCATCGAGAAGGGAGACGTCGCGGCGGTACTGCTCTATGACCCGCAGCGCGACGAAGTGGTGATGATCGAGCAATTTCGCATCGGCGCCCGCGCAGACCCGCGTGGGCCCTGGCTGCTGGAGATCGTCGCCGGTCTGATCGAAGACGGTGAGACGCCTGCGGCCGTGGCATGCCGTGAAGCAATGGAGGAGGCCGGCTGCACGGTCACTGATCTACTACCGATCAGCAGTTTCTACACCAGCCCCGCCAAAACCTCGCAGCGTACCCACCTTTACCTGGGACGCGTCGATAGCCGCAACGCCGGCGGCATCCACGGTCTGGCCCATGAGGGGGAGGACATTCGCGTCGTCTGCCTTGCTGCCGGGCAGGCAGTCGTCCTCGCAGAGCAGGGGCGCATTGACTCCGCCTGGCCACTGGTCGCACTGTGGTGGTTCGCTCGCCACCACCAGGAGGTTCGCCAGCGCTGGCTGGCCGAATCCAGGTAGTGTGGCAAGAAAAGAGGTTTCGCCTGACACGTTCCTGTCACGAGGACGAGAGCCTACGCATGTAGTCAGCCAGCAACCCGGCTGCT
The DNA here is from genome assembly GCF_000584975.1 of Candidatus Accumulibacter cognatus. Classification (NCBI taxonomy): domain Bacteria; kingdom Pseudomonadati; phylum Pseudomonadota; class Betaproteobacteria; genus Candidatus Accumulibacter; species Candidatus Accumulibacter cognatus. The sequence goes on from NZ_JDST02000010.1 coordinate 18,199, forward strand.
GCCAGCTCGCAAAGATCAAGGACCCGTTCGAATCCCGAGTCGGCACCATAATACGGATCGGGAATTTCGTTGATTCCGAGAGCTGGCGCGTAATCGAGAAAATAACCCAGCTTCAAGCGGTGTTCCTCTGGGCACTGGCGTTGCAGCGCGAACAAATTGCTCTCGTCCATTCCAAGAATCCGGTCGAAACGATCGAAATCGGTGTCGATGACCGAGCGTGCACGCAATCGGGAGAGATCGTATCCCCGCTTGGCCGCGATCCGGCGCGCCCGTGCATCCGGGGCTTCGCCGGCGTGATAATGACCATGCGTACCTGCCGAGTCGAGCTGCAGCATTGCCGCTAACCCCTGCCGCTGCGCCATCGTTCGCGTCACCGCTTCGGCGATTGGCGAACGACAGATATTGCCCATGCAGACAAAGAGAATCCGGTATGGCACGTTCATGGTTCGCCTCCTCAGCAACCATCAGTGCCGCGCGGTTTAGGCCAGACCGGCGCGCACCCTTGGCGTACCGGCGGCCGGAGGCTACTCGACGGCACCGGCACCCCCTTCTGGAAAAAGCTCGTCGACAAAACCGAAGCGGCTGAAGTCCCTGATTCGCATTGGATAGAGAATTCCGTCGAGGTGGTCGCATTCATGTTGCACCACACGAGCGTGGAAACCTGCGACGCGGCGGTCGATCACCCGACCGAACGCGTCGCAACCGGTATAGCGCAGCTGACTCCAGCGCGGTACCCAGCCACGCAGACCAGGGACCGACAGGCAACCTTCCCAGCCTTCTTCGATAGTCGGTGCAAGCGGCGTCAGTACCGGATTGATCAACACCGTCATTGGCACCTGCTCAGCATTCGGGTAGCGTGGATTGCCATCGACACTGAAAATCACCACCCGCAGACCGACACCGATCTGCGGTGCGGCCAGACCGGCACCGTCGAGTTGGCGCATGGTTTCTTCCAGATCCTTGATCAGCGCGTGCAGTTGCGGGGTGTTGAACTGTTCGACCGGTCGGGCCTTCTGCCAAAGGCGCGGATCGCCCATCCTGAGAACGGTTCTAATCATGGCTTGTCAGCATCCTCTCGATGATCGCGAATACCTGCTGCATTGCCCCCTCCAGGACTGAGAGTATGGCCTCCATGCGGATGGCTTCGCGACTGTCGCCGCGTCCCGCAGCGTAGTTGGCCACCACATTGATTGCCGCGTAGGGGATCGCCAGTTCGCGTGCCAGCACCGCTTCCGGCATGCCGGTCATGCCGACCACATCGGCGCCATCGCGTTCGAGGCGGTTGATCTCGGCGGCTGTTTCCAGACGTGGCCCCTGTGTCGCCGCATAGACCGCAGCCTCACTGACCCTGGCTCCGATCGCTGCAGCCGCGTCGACGAGCTGCCTGCGCAGAACGTGATCATAGGGCTCGGTGAAGTCGACATGCGTGACCGCACTGTGCGGTCCTTCGTGGAAGGTCGAGGAGCGTGCCCAGGTGTAATCGATGATCTGATGCGGGATCACCAGATCACCAGGACTGAGATCGGACCGAATGCTGCCGACTGCTGCCACCGCGACGATGCCGGTTGGCACGCACTCGCGCAGGGCCCAGATGTTCGCGCGATAATTCACCTGATGGGGTGGAATCGTGTGTTCGTCGCCGTGACGGGCCAGAAACACCAGCGGCCGGCCACTGAGCAGTCCAAAGGTTAGCGCTGCCGAGGGATTCCCGTAGGGCGTCGTTACCTGCCGACGCTCAGCTTCCTCTAGCCTGGTGAAGCGGGTCAGCCCGCTGCCGCCGATGATGGCCAGCATCTCAATCCTCCCGCATGGCGTAGATCGCCGGCAGGTTGCGCCAGGCACCGCGAACGTCCATGCCATAGCCGAAAAGAAAACGATCGGGAACACTCAACGCGACGAAATCGGCCTGAATCGGCTTCGTTCTGCCAATCAGCTTGTCCGCGGCGACTGCCGTGTAGCAGGTCGCGGCACCCAGCGCCAGCAGGCGATCACGAATCGCGGCCAGTGTCAGCCCTTCGTCGAGGATGTCGTCAAGAACCAGAACTGTTCTGCCGCTCAGCGCAATTTCCGGCTCGATACGCCAGGATAGCTCACTACCGCTCGTGGCCAGGCGATAACGGCTGACATGCAGGTAGTCGAAATCCAACGGGAAGTTCAGTTGCGTCAGCAAATGGCCGGCGAAGGGGAGTCCACCCTTGAGCACACACAGCAACACCGGATTGCGGTCACGCAAGCGTTCGGAGATTTCGCGGGCGACACGGCGAACAGCGGCGTCGACGGTATCGGCTGTGTGGATGAGGTCGGCCGAAGCGAGAATGGCCATGGCCTGTTGGGGTTCGATCATGGACCTTCCGAACGGGTTGGTGAAGGTGAAGCAGCGCTGCCGCCGGCGTGCCGCCAAATCCATGCCAGAAACGGATTCATTGCACCGGTTGCGCCACACTCAGCAGCCCCAGCAACTGCGCCTCGTCGATGACCGTGACCCCCAGACTCCTGGCTTTTTCGAGCTTGCTGCCGGCCTCGGCGCCGGCGACGACGAAATCGGTCTTTTTCGACACCGAGCTGCTGACTTTGCCGCCCGCAGCTTCGATCATCTGTGTGGCCGCCTCGCGAGTCAGCGTGGGTAACGCACCGGTCAGCACGAACACCTTGCCAGTGTTGTTGCTGGCGGTCGACGCCAGTACTTCGACGTCGCGCCAGACCACTCCGGCAGCACGCAATTGCTCGATGACTTCGAGGTTGTGCGGCTCACCACTGAACTGGCGGATGCTGCGTGCGACAATCGGGCCGACGTCGGGCACTCGCAGCAGATCGGCCTCGTCTGCCGCGAGCAGACGATCAAGATTGCCAAAATGACGAGCCAGATCCCGCGCCGTGGTTTCGCCGACGTTGCGGATGCCGAGCGCGTAAATGAAGCGCGCCAGCGTTGTCTGCTTGCTCTGCTCGATGGCCGACAGCAGATTGCTCGCCGACTTGTCGGCCATCCGTTCGAGATTGGCGAGTGCCAGCAAACCCAGCCGGTAGAGGTCGGCCGGGGTACGCACGATGTCGCTGTCTACGAGCTGCTCGACGAGTTTTTCACCTAGCCCTTCGATATCCATCGCCCGCCGCGAAGCAAAATGCAGCAGCGCCTGTTTGCGTTGCGCCGGGCAGTAGATGCCGCCGCTGCAGCGCGCCACCGCTTCGTCTGTGTTACGAACGACCTTCGAAGCGCATACCGGACAGCTCGTCGGCATGTTGAATTCGGGGGCCCCGGTGGGCCGTTTCTCCCACTGCACGCGCACGATTTCGGGAATCACGTCGCCGGCACGACGAACGACGACGGTATCACCGATGCGGAGATCCTTGCGCCGCACCTCTTCCTCGTTGTGCAGGGTGGCGTTGCTCACCGTCACGCCGCCGACGAATACCGGCACCAACCGCGCCACGGGTGTCAGTGCTCCGGTACGACCGACCTGGATCGAGATGCCGAGCAACTCGGTGAGCGCTTCCTCGGCCGGAAACTTGTGTGCAATCGCAAAACGCGGTGCGCGCGATGCGAAACCGAGGTGTTCCTGCGCCGCCAGATCATCGAGTTTGTAGACCACGCCATCGATATCGTAAGGCAGCAACGCGCGCTGTCCGCCGATGTGGGCATAGTAGCCGAGCAGGCCAGCAAGGCCTTTGACCCGGCGACGTTCCGGTGCGACCGGAAAACCCCATTCGGCAAGCCGGTCGAGCAATGCCGAGTGCGTTGCCGGCAAGGAGGTCCCTGCGGCCAGGCCGATGCCATAGGCAAAAAAGCGCAGCGGCCGTGTCGCCGTGATGCGCGGGTCGAGCTGACGCAGGCTGCCGGCTGCGGCATTGCGCGGGTTGACGAACGCCTTCTCCCCTTTTTCACGCTGCTGCGAGTTCAGCCGTTCGAAGTCGCTGCGCCATAACAGCACCTCACCCCGCACCTCGAGCAGCGTCGGCCAGCCACTGCCCTGCAGGTGCAGCGGGATGCTGCGCAAGGTGCGCAGATTGGCGGTGACGTCTTCGCCCGTGGCACCGTCGCCGCGCGTCGCTCCGCGCAACAGGATGCCGTTCTGGTAGGTCAGGCTGACGGCGAGGCCGTCGAACTTGGGCTCGGCCGAATAATCGAGATCGCCATGGATCGCCAGCCCTTCACCGACACGGCGGTCAAATGCGGTAACCTCTGCGTCGTCAAAGGCATTATTGAGCGATAACATCGGCGTCGCATGCACTACCGCCGCGAACTCGGGCAGCGGCGCTGCGCCGACTCTTTGAGTTGGCGAATCCGCGCTCACCAGTTCGGGGTGTGCAGCTTCCAGAGCCTGCAGCTCACGGAACAGGCAGTCGTACTCGGCGTCGCTGAGCAGCGGTGCATCAAGCACATAGTAGCGGTGATTGTGCTCCTCGATCTCGGCCCGTAAGGCCAGAGCACGCTCGCGGGCAGGCATGCGCGGTGCTTCCAATTCAGGAAAACAGGCGCAACGCCAGGGCGCCGCCAGCGGGCACCTGGCGTGTCGCCATCGCCGTCTGGTACTGCACCACCTGCCGACGAATCGGCTCGATGCTTCCCTCCGACAACGGCCGTCGGTTATCGTCGACCAGCGCGCCGTGCAGGGCATCGGCAAAGCGTCTTGCCAGTTCGACCATCTGGATCAAGACGCGATCACCGTTCGCCACACGCGGCACGTCGAGCAGGAAGGTTACTCCATGCGTCGTCAGGGCGCGCATCGATTCGGCCGAAAAGCCTTGCGTCTCCTGGTTGATGAGCACGTACAGCAGTCTGCCCTCGTCATCAAAACGGGCAAAGCGACCTTCCGAGTCGATGGTCATTCCCGCCGATTCGGCGAGTGCACGCAACTTGGTGCCCGGAAATACCTGCCCCTGACTGATCACATTGACCCCGATCTGGATATCGACACCGGCGCAGAACTCGTCGAGTTGCGACGCTATCCGCAAGGCTGGTTCGCGTAGCGGCAGTTCGGCAAAACCCATCAATTCAGTCGCGAGATCCTGCATGGCAAGATGAAAAATCGACAGGTCGCCATCGCGAACCGGGCCCTGGCGGTCGACCAGCTGCAACCCGATACGGATGTGCCGGTAGGCGCTGTCGGCGTCTTCGAGAATCGGTTCCCATTCGTGTTCCTGTTCGTTGAAACCGATCCAGTGCACGGGTTTGCCCAACCGGGCCAGAGCAACACGTTGTGCTTCACGGATCTGGTAAGCCGCTGCCGATTCGGACACCTCGATTGCAGCGATGTAATCGATCGTGGGCGATAGCAGATATAGCGGTGCTGTGACCTCCTGGAAGGTTTTGATTACCGGCCTTTCCTCGTCAGTTCGCGCTGGTTGCGCGCTTCGCTCGCTGGCCGGCAGTGCCTCGTCATCGTCAACCGGAACCGGCCTCGCCGCAGACACCACGTTCGGCTTGGTGGCCGGGTCCAGCAGCGGTTCGACCCGCCCCTGATCCGGACGGGCGGTCATTCCACCGGCATCGTCGATCGCCGAGGTCTGCTCATCGAGCAGAACATCTGCCTGGCGGGCGCTCAACAAGGACTCGGCTAGTTTGCGGTGCTTGTGCTCCTGCCATTTGTTGTAAGCCAGCACGCCAACAACGGCGGCGGCACCGAGGCCGATCAAACCCATCTGCAAGTCGGTCATATCCATTCCTAAACGAGTTGCTCGCGCATGCGCAGTGCTTCTTCCATATCGACTTCGACGATGCGCGAGACGCCGGATTCCTGCATGGTCACCCCGACGAGCTGTTGCGCCATCTCCATCGTGATCTTGTTATGGCTGATGAACAGAAACTGCGTATGGGTGGACATGCGTCGTACCATCGAGCAGAAACGTTCGGTGTTGGTATCGTCAAGCGGCGCATCGACCTCGTCAAGCAGGCAGAAAGGCGCTGGATTAAGCTGAAACATCGAGAATACCAGTGCAATCGCCGTTAACGCTTTTTCACCGCCCGAAAGGAGATGAATCGTGCTGTTCTTCTTGCCGGGTGGCTGCGCCATGACCTGCAGGCCGGCGTCGAGAATCTCCTCGCCGGTCATCATCAGACGCGCCTCTCCCCCCCCAAAGAGTATCGGAAACAACTCACCGAAGCTGCGGTTGACCGAGTCGTAGGTGCTCTGCAGCAATTCCCGTGTTTCCCGGTCGATGCGGCGAATCGCGTTTTCCAGTGTCACCATCGCCTGTGTCAGATCGTCTGACTGGGCATCGAGATAACTCTTGCGTTCGCGGGCGGCCTCGAGTTCGTCGAGTGCGGCCAGGTTGACCGCGCCGAGCGCATCGATCGAGCGCTGCAGCGCGGTCAGCGCACTCTGCAGGGCCGCCGGGCGCGCCGCCGCGAGTTCTGGCAGCAGCGAGGATTCGTCGGCACCGGCAGCGGCCAGTTGCGCCGCGAACTGCTCGAAACCGAGGCTGGCAGCCTGTTCCTTGAGTTTCAGTTCGCTGATCCGGTGGCGTAGCGGGTCGAGGCTCTGCCCGACCTTCAGACGCTCCTCGTCGAGTGCGCGCAGGCCGCTCGCTGCGGCTTCAAGCGCATCGCGGGCGTTCGCCAGCGCGTGCTCGCGGGCGACGCGATGATCGAGTGCGGCCTGCAGGCAAGGCTTGAGTTCGTCGGCTTGCCGAGCGCTGGCGCTCTCCTGGCAGCGCGCCAGGTCGGCGTCGAGACGTTCGAGCTGCTGGCTCGCCAACTCCCGGTTGGCGGCCAGTTCCTGCAGTTTATTGCTGCACTCGCGCTGCGAGAACTCGGCTTCACGCAGTTCCCGTTCGGCGCGGTTGACCCCTTCACGCTCATCCTGCAACGCCCGTTCGGTCTGTTCGAGCAGCATCCGCGCTGCAGCGGACAGCGTCTGCAGTTCCTGAATCTGTTGATGTTGTCGATCGATGGCTGCGTCGGCGATACCCAGGCGTTCGCTCTCGTTGTCCTCTTCTGCAGCCAGTTCAGCCAGGCTGGCGTCGATCTGCGCCTGCCGCTCACGAAAACGTTCGCCGGCCTGCGCAAGCTGCAGCGTTTCAACCTGCAGCGTGTGTGCCCGGTTTTGCAGAGAAGTCACTTTTTGGCGAGATTCGTTCAGGCCCTGCTGCGCTTCGGCGAGGCGCCCCTCTATTTCGCCGAGGCACCCCTGTGCCTGTAAGACGTTTTCCTCACGCTCGCCAATCACCGCCACCAGCGCGTCGATCTCGCGCTGGCGTTCAAGCAGGCCATGACCATCATTGTCGGGCGCAAATAGCGTCATACTCTGTCGGTTGACAATGTCGCCGCCAGGGGTGACGCAACAGGCGCTCGCCGTCAGGCTGCTGCGACGAGTCAGAGCAGCCGCCAGATCGGGAGCGCTGTATACCTCGCCAAGCCAGTCCGCAAGAATCGCCGACAAGACCGCATCTTTGCAGTGAATTCGTGCCAGCAGCAGCCCGTTGGCAGGGGCTGCCGGCGGCCTCTCGTCAGCCAGCGGCAGAAGCAGGGTCAATTTTCCGCTCGGCCGGTCCTTGCTCCACGCCGCGTTGGCGGCGGCGGCGGGCAAGGCGGCCAAGCGTTCGCGCAGCACGGCTTCGACGGCGTTTTCCCAACCGGCTTCGACCTGTAGCGCCTTCCAGAGTGGTTCGCCGTGCTGCAAGCCATGCCGGCGCAGCCAGTCGTCGAGTTTGCCGTTGGCCTGCAAGCGTTGCTGTAATTGTTGCAGGGCCATCCTGCGGGCTTGCGTCTCGGCACGTTCCCTCTGCGCTTGCTGGAATTCGGCCAGAATCGTGCGCCGCTGCTGCTCAAGAAGGGGCAATTGGTCCTGCTGAGCCTTCTGGCTGGTCAGCGCCACAACAATCAGTTCACGCAATTCGGCAAGCGCCTCCTGCCGGTCGGCAAGTTCGGAAAGATCGGGAGCCACCAGCATCGCACGCTCGGCGGCGAGACGTTCGCTGCGTCCGATGACGCTCTGCAACGAACGCTGCGCGTGCCCACGATTCGCCTGTTCGACGTGCAGGCGCTGTTCGGCCAGGGCCACCTCGGCACGCTGGCGGTTGACCGCCGCCAGCGCAGAAACATGTCTTTCCTCGGCCAGCGGCAAGCGTTCCTGGCATGCTTCGAGGCACAACCGGCCCTGCTCGACACGTTCGTCGGCAAGTGTCAGCAGATCCTGCCAACGTTCAAGGTCATTCGCCAGATTGCCGGCCTGCGCCTGCCAATGCGCTCGTGCTTCGGTCAGTTGCGCCAGCCGCATCTCATACTCGCGCCGCGACTCCTGGCGGTGACGGATCTCGGCTTCCAGGCGTGCGACTTCAGCATTGGCGGCATAAAGGCCGCTCTGTGCCGCATGCACGCCATCGCTGGCGGCAAAATGGGTTTCCCGGGCCTCCTCGATACGCATTTCGAGGTCACGCAAAGCAGCGTTCCTAGCTTCGAGATCGACGCTCGCCAGGTCGACCTCGCGCGCCAGTCGTTCGCGCTCGAGTTGTGCTTCATTGCGCCGCAGAAACCAAAATAATTGCTGCTTTCTTGTCAGTTCTGCATGGTATTCGCGATATTGGCGGGCGACGCTGGCCTGACCTTCGAGCCGTTCCATCTGCAAACCGAGTTCAAGGCGGATATCTTCGACCCTGGCCAGGTTCTCGCGCGTGTCGGCGAGACGGTTCTCTGTTTCCTTGCGCCTTTCCTTGTAGCGGGTCACACCGGCCGCCTCTTCGAGAAATACCCGCAGCTCGTCCGGCTTGGCCTCGATGATTCGCGAGATGGTTCCCTGGCCGATGATCGCGTAGGCGCGCGGACCCAGACCGGTACCGAGAAAGAGGTCGGTGACATCCTTGCGACGGACATGCAGGTTGTTGATGTAGTACTCTGACTGGCCGTTGCGCGTCAGCAGCCGCCTGACTGACAGTTCAGCATACTGTGACCACTGTCCGGAGAGGCGTCCGAGCGAGTTGTCGAAGACCAGTTCGACCGCCGCTCGCGATACCGGTTTGCGGCTTCCCGAACCGTTGAATATCACGTCCTGCATTGATTCGCCTCGCAGTTCCGAGGCTTTTGATTCTCCGAGCACCCAGCGCACCGAATCCATCACGTTGGACTTGCCGCAACCATTCGGGCCGACCACCCCGACGAGTTGTCCAGGCAGCGCAATGGTCGTCGGATCGACGAAGGATTTGAAGCCGGCAAGTTTCAGTTTGGTCAGGCGCATGAACCAGAACGCGACCGCGGCAGCCGCGCCAGAAGTAATCGGAAAAAACATGTTGCCTAGCGAGTGTCACCCCGCACCCTGGGGGTGGACGACCCACGAATATTCCTGCGGAATGCCATTATAAACGCTTATAATAGCACTCCGCCTGCCCGATTCGTTTCCTCACTGGATGCCACTCGGAATGACCACGACCACCATATCGGCCAGCACCCTCGAAACCTTTCCCAATCCGGCACCGCAACGGGATTTCCACATTCACATGGAAATCCCGGAATTCACCTGTCTGTGCCCAAAAACCGGCCAGCCGGATTTCGCGACCCTGCTTCTCGATTACATTCCGGACCAGACCTGTGTCGAACTCAAGAGTCTGAAGCTCTACATCTGGTCCTTCCGCAACACCGGCTGCTTTCACGAGGCGGTCACCAACCGCATCCTGGACGATCTGGCAAGCGCCACACAACCGCGCTACATGCGACTGACGGCGCGCTTCTACGTGCGCGGCGGCATATTTACCACGGTCATTGCCGATCACCGTCAGGCAGGCTGGACGCCAGCGCCGATGGTGCAACTCGCCGACTTCGCCAGCCAATCCAACACCCGTGCTTGAAATCATGACCATCCCGGCTGTACCCGCCGACCAGCAACTGTTCATGCCCCATATAATCCAGCGTCCCGCCATGAGACGTACGAGCCAGTGAATCCCCACCTCAGCAAGCTGCAACCTTATCCCTTCGAGAAGTTGCGACAGCTTTTTACCGGCGTCACACCGAACCCGCAGTACCGCGAGATCAGGCTGTCGATTGGCGAGCCGCAGCACGCAACGCCGGCGTTCATCAAGGACGCGCTGAGCGCCGGGCTCGGCGGACTGGCCAGTTATCCCAGCACGCTCGGTAGCGGCGAATTGCGCGGCAGCATCGCCGCCTGGCTGCAGCGCCGCTACGGCCTGCCGGGTATCGACGCGGAAACCCAGGTGATTCCGGTCAATGGCTCACGCGAGGCCTTATTTGCGTTTACCCAGACGATTGTCGATGCGTCGCGGGGCTACACGCCGCTGGTTGTCAGCCCCAACCCCTTCTACCAAATCTATGAGGGCGCCGCTTACCTCGCCGGTGCCGAACCGCGCTTTCTGAACACCCTGCCGAGCAACGATTATGCATTCGACTTCGCAACACTGAGCGAGACTGAATGGCAGCGTGTGCAGCTTTTCTTCGTCTGCTCGCCGGGCAATCCGACCGGCAAGGTGCTGGGCCTCGATGACTGGAAACAGTTGTTCGCCCTTGCCGACAGGTATGGCTTTGTTATTGCCTCTGACGAATGCTACTCGGAGATTTTCTTCGACGAATCCCGGCCACCGCTCGGCTGCCTGCAGGCCGCCCATCTGCTCGGCCGCGGTTTCGAACGCTTGGTGATGTTCTCCAGCCTGTCCAAGCGATCCAATGTTCCCGGCATGCGTTCGGGCTTCGTTGCCGGCGATGCCGTGACCCTCCGGTCGTTCCTGCTCTACCGAACCTATCATGGCAGTGCGATGAGTCCGGCGGTGCAGGCAGCCAGCGTCGCGGCCTGGAACGACGAAGCGCACGTCGTCGAGAATCGCCGCCAATATACGGAAAAATTGGCGGCGGTCACGCCGCTCCTGAGCGATGTCCTGGCGACCGCCATGCCCGACGCCGGCTTCTACCTTTGGGCCAGAGCACCGTTTGGCGACTGTGATTTCGCCCGTTCGCTGCTCGCCGACTATAATGTCATCCTGCTGCCTGGAAGCTACCTGGCGCGCACCGCCCAGGGAATCAATCCGGGCGCAGGCTACCTGCGAATCGCGCTCGTCGCCCCACTCACCGACTGCGTCGAAGCCGCCAGGCGTATCCGTTCATTCATTGCAAAATTCTAGGAAAGGCAGTCATGCAGGCAATTCAGAAGATCATCGATGAGGCCTGGGAGAACCGCAATTCGCTGCAACCCGGCCAGGCACCGACAGCCATCAGCGATGCCGTGGCAGGTGTCATCAGCCAGCTCGACGAAGGCACCCTGCGCGTTGCCGAAAAGATTGCTGGCGATTGGTTCACCCACCAATGGATCAAGAAGGCCGTGCTGCTTTCTTTCCGGCTGCAGGAAAACGAGCTGCTCGATGGCGGCGCAATGCGCTATTTCGACAAGGTGCCGAACAAGTTCGCCAGTTACGACCGCGAACAGTTTGCGCGTGGCGGTTTCCGCGTCGTTCCACCGGCCACTGCCCGCCGCGGCGCCTTCGTCGGTAAGAACGTGGTGCTGATGCCCTCGTACATCAACATCGGCGCTTATGTCGATCAAGGCACGATGGTCGACACCTGGGCAACGGTCGGTTCCTGTGCTCAGATCGGCAAGAACGTACACCTCTCGGGGGGGGTCGGTATCGGCGGAGTGCTTGAGCCTCTGCAGGCCAACCCGACGATCATCGAGGACAATTGCTTCATTGGCGCCCGTTCGGAAGTTGTCGAGGGCGTCATCATCGGCGAAGGTTCGGTGATCTCGATGGGGGTTTATCTGGGTCAGTCCACCAAGATCTACGACCGCGAGACCGGTACCGTGAGCTACGGCCGCGTGCCGCCGGGATCGGTCGTCGTTGCCGGCAACCTGCCCGCCAGGGACGGCAACTACAGCCTCTACTGCGCGGTCATCGTCAAGAAGGTTGACGCGGGCACACGTGCCAAGACCAGCATCAATGATCTGCTGCGCGGCGACTGATCGCGCGCGCATCGATTCCTGAGTCGGCGGCGAGCGAATGATTCTCGACAAGCTCTTTCATGTGATGGCCGACCGGCGCGCCTCGGACATCTTCATCTGCGCGGGCGCGCCGATCCACATCAAGATCCAGGGCACGACCGTACCGGTCAATCAGCAGATCATGGCGCCGGAGATGATCGAGAAGATCGCCACCGAACTGCTGAGTCCGGAACAGGCCGCCGCCTTCGAAGCGACGAGGGAGATGAACCTCTCGTTCGGCATCCCCAGGCTCGGCAATTTCCGCATCAATCTGTTCCGGCAGCGCGGCTCGATCTCGATCGTCGTGCGTTATGTGCTCGGCAACATCCCGGCGCTCGATACCCTGGGGTTGCCGCCGGTGCTGGCCGACCTGGTGATGGAACGACGCGGCCTGGTTCTGATCGTCGGCTCGACGGGTTCGGGAAAATCGACCACCCTGGCTTCGATGCTCGACTATCGGAACAGCAGTTGTACAGGTCACATTCTCACCATCGAGGATCCGATCGAGTATCTGTTCAGGCACAAGAAATCGCTGGTCAACCAGCGCGAGATCGGCATGGATACCCTCGGCTGGGAGCATGCCTTGAAGAACGCCATGCGGCAAGCTCCCGACTGCATCCTGATCGGCGAAATCCGTGACATGGAAACCATGCAGGCGGCGCTGGCCTACGCGCAGACTGGCCATCTCTGCCTCGGCACGCTGCATGCCAACAACAGCTATCACGCGCTCAACCGGATCATCAACTTTTTTCCGACCGATAGCCGGAATGCCTTGTACATGGACCTCTCGGTCAGCTTGAAGGCCATCGTTTCGCAGCGTCTGGTGAAGAAGAAGGATGGTCAGCAGACGCCGGCGGTCGAGGTCTTGCTCAACAGTTATCACGTTCAGGAACTGATCGAGCAGGGCGACATCCCGGCTCTCAAGGAAGCGATGGAACAGAGTCTCGCACCGGGGTCGCAGACCTTCGAACAGGATCTCGTCCGACTTTACCGCAGCGAATTGATCACGCTGCAGGAAGCGCTGCTCAATGCCGATTCACCCACCAATCTGTCCTGGCTGATCAACAATTTCGAAGTGACCGGCGCCTCGGGAAATGAAGCGGGGCAGCGGAATGAAACAGTGTTCGATCTCTCCGGTACCAACCCCGGCAGCCCGTCATACAAGGAATTTACGCTTAGCCTTGACGAAGCCGAGAGCGCGACCCAGGAGGCCCGAGATGGCAAGAGGTGACGGTAGCGAGGCCGCGACTCGTGATGCAACGCTGCTGCTGGCCGAGCAACTGATCGCTTGTCGCTCGATTACTCCCGAAGATGCCGGTTGCCTGCAGATCGTCGCCAACCGCCTTGAAGCCGTCGGTTTCCAGTGCGAATTCATGAACCGCGGCTGCGTCAGCAACCTCTGGGCACGCCGCGGCGACAGCCGACCGCTGCTCTGTCTGGCCGGCCACACCGACGTCGTCCCGAGCGGACCTCTGGAACAATGGCACAGCGATCCATTTCAGCCCGTGCAAAGAGACGGTCTGCTGTATGGGCGTGGCGCTGCCGACATGAAGGCTTCGCTGGCTGCTTTCGTGACCGCCGTCGAGGCTTTCGTCGCCGCTCGTCCAACCCATTGCGGCTCGCTCGCCCTGTTGCTCACTTCCGATGAGGAAGGCGACGCCATCGACGGCACTGCCGCCGTCACCGATGCGCTGCAGCGGCGTGGCGAGCTGATCGACTACTGTATCATCGGCGAACCGACAGCGCTCCACAGCCTCGGCGACATGGTCAAGAATGGCCGACGTGGCTCGCTCTCGGGAAAACTGACCATCAAGGGTGTGCAGGGCCACATCGCCTACCCCCATCTGGCAAAAAACCCGATTCATCTGGCCGCGCCGGCGATTGCCGAACTGGCGAACATCACCTGGGATGACGGCAACGAGTTTTTCCCACCGACCACCTGGCAGGTCTCGAACATCCACGCCGGCACTGGCGTCAACAATGTCATTCCCGGCCGTGTCGAGATCGACTTCAACTTCCGCTTCGGGACCGCCAGCACTCCGCAACAACTGCAGACCCGCCTGTGTGCGCTGCTCGAACGGCATGGGCTGGAGCACGACATCGTCTGGACGCTGGGGGCCAGGCCTTTCCTCACTGGCCGTGGCGCCTTGATCGACGCCGCACTGCTGGCGATTCGTGCGGAAACCGGCCATGCCGCCGAGCTGTCGACCAGCGGCGGCACCTCGGACGGCCGCTTCATTGCCGAGATCTGTCCGCAGGTGCTTGAGATTGGCCCGGTCAATGCCACCATCCACCAGGTCAACGAATGCGTCGAGGTCGCCGCCCTGCCGCAACTCGCCGCGATCTATCGGCGGATGATCGAAGCGTTGTTACCCACCGATGTTTGAGCAGGCCCAGACCGAACTGTCGACGCTGCGCGATCTGCTGCGCTTCGCGGTCAGCCGCTTCAACGAGGCGAAACTGTTTTTCGGACACGGTGCCGACAACGCCTGGGACGAAGCCGCCTATCTGCTGCTGCACAGCCTGCACCTGCCCCTGGAGCGACTCGAACCCTTTCTCGACGCAACCCTGACCCGCGACGAACGGGCCGCCGTGCTGCAGGTCATCGACCGCCGTATCCGGGAGAGGCTGCCGGTCGCCTACCTGACCAACGAGGCCTGGCTGGGCGAATATCGTTTCTACGTGGACCAGCGGGTGATCGTTCCGCGTTCGTTCATCGCCGAGCTGCTGCGCGAGCAACTGACGCCCTGGATCGACGATGCCCACGCGGTGACTGCCGTTCTCGACCTCTGTACCGGATCGGCCTGTCTAGCGATCCTCGCGGCACACGCTTTCCCGGCCGCCCGCATCGACGCCGTCGACATCTCGCCGGAGGCACTTGCGGTGGCGCGGCGCAACGTCGACGACTACGATCTCGCAGCGCAGATTCGGCTCGTCCAAGGGGATCTCTTCGTTGCCCTCAAGGGCAAGCGCTACGACCTGATCATCGCCAATCCGCCCTACGTCAATGCCGCGTCGATGGCCACCCTTCCCGAGGAATATAGACGCGAGCCCGAACTGGCGCTGGCCAGCGGTCTGGATGGACTCGATCTGACGCGCGCAATCCTTGCCGGCGCGCGCCAGCATCTGCGGCCAAACGCTCTGCTGGTCGTCGAGATCGGCCACAATCGCGATGCCCTGGAAGCCGCTTTTCCGGCGACGCCCTTCACCTGGCTCGACACCAGCGCTGGCGATCAGTATGTCTTCCTGCTGCATCGCGACGAGCTGCCGTGATCCGAAGGTCGTGTATCTGCCCGATTGACAGGCCATGAGTCGCCTCCGCCTGCTGCTGTTCGCGATTCTCCTCCTCGTCGGCTGCCACGACTCGGCACGGCTGGCGTTGCTGCCGCCAGGCAGCCAGGTCCTCGCCTTCGGCGACAGCATTACCTTCGGTAGTGGCGCCGCTCCGGGGGAGGACTATCCGGTTCGACTCGCGGCGATCAGCGGCTGGCAGGTCCATAACGCCGGTATCCCGGGCGACACGGCAGACGCTGCCCAGGCGAGAATTCACGCAGCGCTTGCCCAGACCCGGCCGGCGCTGGTGATCGTCGAAATCGGTGGCAACGACTTCCTCCGAAGGCGCCCGGAAGCGGCCGTCAAGGATGATCTGCGCGCCATCGTCAGGGCCATCCGGCAGTCCGGCAGCCAGGTCGTTCTGGTCGCCGTGCCCAGGCTCTCGCTGCTCGGCGCGGCAAGCGGCAGGCTACCCGATTCGGCGATCTACGCCGAGCTGGCTAAAGAAGAAAGACTGCCGCTGGTCGAAGGCGTTCTCGCCGCCATTCTCTCTGACCCGACGCTGAAGGCCGACCCCATTCACCCCAACGCCGGTGGCTACCACAAACTCGCGGATGGCATCGCCGAGCAACTGCGCCGCTCCGGCCTGCTGAACAAGCCCTGACCCGGTGCACCCGCCGGCACCTTGACCGATCGTCATCGCCAGACAGGCACGACCGGCAGAAAGACATGGACACTTGATGAAAACCGAAACCCCGCAGATCATCCATCGCCAGGATTACACGCCACCCCCCTTCCTGGTCGATCATGTGGACCTCGACGTGCAGTTTCACTCCGACGCAGTCCTGGTCACTAGCCACCTGCAATTGCGGCGCAATCCGGCGGTGGCGCCCGGGCAGCCGCTGCAACTCGACGGCCATGGGCTGGCAACACTCTCGGTCGCCATCGATGGACAGCCGCTTGGTGCAAACGACTACACTTGCACCGACTCGGCGCTGATCATCGACAACCCGCCGGATGCGCTGCTGTTGAGCACGCTGACACGGATCGATCCCGACCACAACACCAGCCTCTCCGGACTCTTTCGCTCGAAGGATGGCTACTTCACACAGTGCGAGGCACAGGGTTTCCGCAGAATCACCTGGTTCCCGGATCGTCCGGACATCATGTCGCGCTACACCGTCACCCTGCACGCCGACAAGGCGAGCCTGCCAGTGCTGCTGGCGAACGGCAACCCGGTCGGCTGGGGTGACGAAGGACTCGATCGCCACTGGGTAAAGTGGGAAGACCCTTTTGCCAAACCCTGCTATCTGTTCGCACTGGTCGCCGCTCGCCTCGACGTGCTGCGCGACCGTTTCACCACCGCCAGCGGGCGCAGCGTACAACTGGCGGTGTATGTCGAGCCCGGCAAGCTAGACCAGTGCGCGCACGCGATGGATGCCCTGCAGCGCGCGATGCGCTGGGACGAGGAAACCTTTGGACTCGAATGCGACCTTGATCACTACATGATCGTCGCCGTTGGCGACTTCAACATGGGCGCTATGGAAAACAAGGGCCTGAACATCTTCAACACCAAGTACGTTCTGGCCCGTAGCGACACCGCCACCGATGGCGATTACCAGAACATCGACCGTGTCGTCGCGCACGAGTACTTCCACAACTGGACCGGCAATCGCGTGACTTGTCGCGACTGGTTTCAGCTCTCGCTCAAGGAAGGACTGACCGTCTTCCGCGACCAGGAATTCGGCGCCGACATGCACAGCCGCGCGGTCACCCGCATCCGCGAGGTCCGCGCCCTGCGCGCCACGCAGTTTCCCGAAGACGCCGGCCCCATGGCGCATCCGGTACGCCCCGACTCCTACATCGAGATCAACAATTTCTACACCAGCACCGTCTATGAAAAAGGCGCCGAAGTGGTGCGCATGATCCAGACGCTGATCGGCAGGCCAGCCTTCCGGCGTGGCATGGACCTCTACTTCGAGCGCCATGACGGCCAGGCCGTGACCTGTGACGATTTCGTCGCCGCCATGGCCGATGCCTCGGCCCTTGACCTCACGCAATTCAAGCGCTGGTACGACCACGCCGGTACGCCGCGGCTGCGCGCCAGCGGCAGTTATGACCCAAGCTTGCAGCGCTACCGGTTGACGCTGTCGCAGTCACGTCCGACGGCACCTGGCGAGCCTTTCCACATCCCGGTGGCGATCGGCCTCAACGGTCCGGACGGCGCCGACCTGCCGCTGCGGCTGCTGGGAGAAAGCCATTGCGCCGAGCGCGGCCGGACAACGCGCGTTCTCTCACTGACGGCCGGCGAACAGCAGTTCGTCTTCGAAGATTTGCCGGTCGCCCCGATCCCTTCGCTGTTACGGGACTTTTCAGCGCCGGTGATTCTCGATTACGACTGGCGCAATGAAGACCTGAGCCATCTCCTCACCCACGACAGCGACCCCTTCAACCGCTGGGAAGCCGGACAGCGGCTGGCCAGCCGACTGATCCTGGCCGCCGCCGAGGATCTGACCGCCGGTCAGCCGGTGCGCTGGCCGCAGAGCTTCGCTGCCGCCGCCGCGCAGGTTCTTGGACAGGCCTCGGCAGACCCGGCTTTCGCTGCCGAAGTCCTGACGCTGCCCGGCGAAGCGACGCTCGCCGAGGAAGTCGCGGCCGTCGACCCGGACGCCCTGCACGCGGCCCGCAACGGTCTGCGCCGCTTCCTTGCCGAACAACTTCACGACGAGTTGCGCCAGTGCTACGAGTCGCTGCGGCCAAATGGCCCCTATCAGCCGACCCCCGCCGCCGCTGGCAGGCGCGCACTGCGCAACCTCTGCCTGGGCTATCTCAACGAACTCGATGACTTCGAAATGCGGACCCTGGCGCTGCGTCAGTTTGCGTCAGCCGACAACATGAGCGATCAGTTCGCTGCCCTCGGCACGCTTGCCCAATACGACTGCCACGAATCCACGGAAGCCCTGGCTGCCTTCTACGAGCGCTGGCATGACGAAGCGCTGGTGGTGGACAAGTGGCTGTCGGTACAGGCGTCAAGCCGCCTACCCGAGACGTTGGCAACGGTACGGCGCCTGCTGAGCCACCCCGCTTTCGACCTGCACAATCCGAACAAGGTATACGCGTTGATCAATACCTTCGGCAGCAACCACGTACGTTTTCATGCCGCCGACGGCAGCGGATACCATTTCCTCGCTACGCAGATCGGCCAGATTGACGCCCTCAACCCGCAGGTGGCCGCGCGTCTGACCCGGCGCTTCGATCGCTGGCGCAAGTTTGACGCAACTCGGCAGGGGCACGCGCGCTCGGCGCTCGAAAGCCTGCGGGCAATCGACGGACTGTCATCAGATGTCCACGAGATTGTCGGTCGGGCCCTGGGCTAAACCCGGATCCAGTCTCGCAGGGCCCGGCGACCGATTCCATCCGGCATGCCTGAGCAGAACATCAGCCCAGGCCACGACAGGCAGTGCAAATAGTGCTTGAGTGGGGCGAACCGGCTAGGTATAATATAGCGCTCAAACATGGCAAGGCGCCCGTAGCTCAGTTGGATAGAGTACTTGGCTACGAACCAAGGGGTCGGGCGTTCGAATCGCTCCGGGCGCGCCAATAAAATCAAGCGATTAGGCCAATCTTCGGATTGGCCTTTTTGCGTTTCTGTTCTCTCGGGTACAAGTCCGGGTACAAGTTGGAGAAAATGACCGGCATCTTGTACCCTGCCGACGATTTCACCAGGCGAGCGCTTCGCTCCCGGCTAGGCTGAAACTGCTCGGCCAGTGGTCTGCACCACCACTTTGTTGCTTCGTGAGCGTCACGATATGGCGCCAAGATACCCGGCAACGCCGTGTTGCGTTTCTGCAAGATGTCTGATTTCTGCCGTACTCGCTCCAGATTGCCCCATGCGATCAGCAACGGTTGATAAGGGTGCAACATAGCCCCCTTTTTCTGGCCGGCTGTGCCTTCGCCCAGTCCTGCGCGCTGGCCAAAATCGCCGCCGGCCATCATGCGCCGGTGACTGAAACCTTGCCTGAAACCATCGCTGCTGAAACCTTGAACCATCGCCGGCTCCGGCGGGCAAGGTTTCCGTTCCAGAAACGGACACTTTCCCGGACACCATCGCTGCGGACACCGTCGCCGCACCCAAGAAAAACCCGGCGCTTGGCCGGGCCTGGTTCGACATCAATCAAGCTGCCTTCGATC
>NZ_JDST02000011.1:0-17602 GCF_000584975.1 Candidatus Accumulibacter cognatus
GAAGAAGGCGGCGATGTCCTGGGTTTCGCGGCTGTAGGCGTCGGAGGCTTTGCCGTCACGACCGACCGCGAGCGTGAAAACCAGTGCCGCACAGGGGGAGCTTTCCACCGCCTTCATCAGCGAAGTCATGAACGCCAGGAGCTGTTCGCCTGCTCGCTGGGCATTCCGACCGGCCACCTTGCGCAGGTAGGGGGCGATCTCGTCGATGAGGATCACCGCCGGCTCGCTGCCGATCAGCTCGCGCAAGGTGTCGGCACCCGGCGCGATTCCTTCGCGGTCACTCGCTTCGACCAGACGATACCCGGCCTCACCACGCAGCGCATACGCCAGTTCCCCCCATGGCGTGTAGGCGCGCAGGGTGTCGCCAAGCCGGTGCCCATTGGCCGGATCGGCATTTTCGCCATCAAAGGCGGCAATGCGCACCGGTGCCGAGGGGCGCAGGGAGGCGTCGAGAAACTCGTCGGCGTTCGCCACGCCGGAGAGGCCGCGCATGGCGTGCGCGAGAGCAATCAGGGCGTGCGTCTTGCCGCCGCCAAACTGGGTGTCGAGACGAAAGATGGCGCCAATCTGGTCGGGATGGCCACTGACCCGAAGGGCAACCAGCTTGAGGACATTCCTGATGCCCTTGGTCGGGTAGGTGTTGGCAAAGAACAGCTCCGGGCGCTTGTACTCGTCGGGAGCGTCGCCCCGCAACACCTGCGAGAGGTCCGCCGCAAAGTCGCTCTCCCGCAACGCACCTTGCAGAACATCAGGTCGCGGCTCACAGATGGAGAACAGATTGTCGGTCATGGCGTGCCTGATTGTCTGTAGGTGCGTAAATGTATCAAGAAAATGTATCTGATGACATTTTCGCCGGAGAAACCCAGTTCCTGCATAGCTCCTGGAATCCAGAGTGTCCGCTGTAGGGAGGGGCAGTTTAGATGTGGCCCCCGTTTGTTTGGACAGAAAATGCTCTTGGCTAAGTGAAGCCTTGCTGGTTGCGGTCGACTGACCGATACTGCGTTGGCTTTGACCCGCCGGGACTCTATAAGAAATGGTGGGGCTCGACGAAGACGTTGTCCCGCCAGCCTCTTGCCGTCCATGCTGATCCGGACGTCGTGTGCCTTCAGGAGGCCCCTGTAACTTGTGCAGCTTGTACATGCGCGGGCATGGCGAAGCACGCGCCTGCGGTACAATCGCACGCCATGCACCGCTTCGCAACGATTCCCGGACTGACGCACAGCGATTCTGAACCGCAGGAACGTCACTGCGGGCAGGTGATCCCGTTCTTCTCGTTCCGCCAGGCCTTCGGGTTGATGATGTCTCCGGCCAGGGATGAGCTCGCGGATGGCCAAAGAGCGATTCGACGGGTCGGAGCGTGCATCGTGAATGGAAGAAAACGGCGCCCTGATCGGCGCAGAGATTTGAGAGTGATCTGCCAGTGAGGAAAAATTCGACGCCAGACCTGTTTGGCAACCTGCTCGACGTGCCGGCGGCACCGCCAGCCGTACCGACGCCGTCGGCGGTGCTGTCGCCAGGTGAAGACGACGACAGCATCCTGCTGCACGATTCGGCGGCGCGGGATTACCTGGAGTATGCGATCGCGGTGGTCAAGGGCCGCGCCCTGCCGGATGTCAAGGACGGGCTTAAACCGGTGCAGCGCCGTGTCCTCTTTGCGATGCGCGAACTCGGATTGTCGGCGACCGCCAAACCGGTCAAGTCGGCGCGCGTCGTCGGCGACGTGATCGGCAAGTATCACCCGCACGGCGACACCTCGGCGTACGACGCGATGGTGCGCGTGGCGCAACCGTTCATGCTGCGCTACCCGCTGGTCGATGGCCAGGGCAATTTCGGATCGCGTGACGGCGACAATGCAGCGGCGATGCGCTACACCGAAGCACGCCTGACGCCGATCGCCGAACTGCTGCTCGGTGAGCTGGGCGAAGGCACCGTCGATTTTCAGCCGAACTACGACGGCTCCTTCGATGAACCGGCATTCCTGCCGGCCAGGCTACCTTTCCTGCTGCTCAACGGGGCTTCGGGAATCGCCGTCGGCATGGCCACCGAAATGCCTTCGCACAATCTGCGCGAAGTCGCTGCGGCGGTGATCCACAAGATCGAACACCCGTCCGCCGGCGTCAGCGAACTGATGGCGCACCTCCCAGGGCCAGACTACCCCGGCGGTGGCCAGATCATCTCGTCGGCGAGCGACATCGCCGCTGCCTACAGCAGCGGCCGTGGCAGCCTGCGTGTGCGTGCCCGCTACGAGATCGAGGAGATGGCGCGTGGCGCCTGGCAGGTGGTATTCAAGGAGTTGCCTCCGGGCGTTTCTTCGGCCAAGGTGCTCTCCGAAGTCGGGGCCCTGCTCAATCCGCAGCCGAAACCGGGCAAGAAGGTGATCGAACAGGCGGCGGCACAGCTCAAGGCGCTGATGGCCTCACAGCTGGATCGCGCGCGCGACGAGTCGGGCAAGGACGACGACGTGCGTCTGGTCTTCGAGCCGAGCAGCTCACGCATCGACCGCAACGAGTTCGTGGCGCTGCTGCTGGCACATACCAGCCTCGAAACCTCGGCGCCGATCAATCTGGTGGCGGTCGGCATCGACGGCCGACCGTGCCAGAAATCGCTCGCCGACCTGATCGGCGAGTGGTGCAGCTTCCGCATCCGGACCGTGCATCGGCGTACCGAGTTCCGCCTGCAGAAGGCCGACGACCGCATCCACATTCTCGAAGGCCGGCACATCGTCTTCCTCAACATCGACGAAGTGATCCGCATCATTCGCGAATCCGACGATCCGAAAAGGGCATTGATCGCGCGCTTCACGCTCTCTGACCGGCAGGCCGAAGACATCCTGGAAATCCGCCTGCGTCAGTTGGCCCGACTCGAGGGAATCCGCATCGAGCAGGAACTCGCGAAGCTGCGTGGTGAACGCGAAGGCCTGGTCAAACTGCTCGGCAGCGACACATTGTTGCGCCGGCAGGTGATTCGCGAAATCCGGGCCGATTCCGAAAAGCATGGCGACGCCCGCCGGACGATCCTCCTCGCGGCAGCCACCGCTTCACGTTCGGAGGTCGCGGCTGTCGCTGATGAACCGGTGACCGTGATCATCTCCGAGAAGGGCTGGGCGCGTGTCCGGCAGGGGCACAACCTTGATCTCTCGGGCGTCGTCTTCAAGGACGGCGATCGCGCCGGTTCGGCGCAGGAATGCCGATCGGTGGACTCGCTGGTGATCCTGTCGACCGAAGGGCGTGCATTCACCCTGGCGATCGCCAGTCTTCCCGACGGTCGCGGCATGGGTGCGCCGCTGTCGTCGTTCGTCGAACTCGGTACCGGCAAGATCGCGCATGTGCTCACCGGACTTGCGGGCGACGAACTGCTGGTCGCCAAGACTTCGGGCTACGGCTTCATCTGTACCTACGCCGACCTCTTGTCGCGTCAGAAGGCCGGCAAGGCCTTCCTGAGCGTCGAAGAGGGGGCGACCATCCTGCCGCCGGTGAGGCTTGCCGGCAAGGATCATCTGGCGGCCTTGTCCGAAGATGGCCGCCTGCTGATTTTTCCGCTCGAACAGATGAAGCGCCTGTCGGCCGGCAAGGGGGTGCAGATCATCGGCCTGCACGACAACGAATCCTTGCGCGCGGTCATCGCCACCCAGGGCGACCGGGTGACGATCAAGGGGATGTTCCGGAACCGCATCAAGACCCTGCTTTCGGAAGACTGGCATCTCGGTCAGCGTGCGCGGCGCGGTTCGCCGGTAGGGCAACTCGGCAATGTGACGCTGGCCGCGTATCCGGAGTGATGGTGGGCGGGAGCGGGTAGCTCGTAGGTTGGGTTAGCCCGCAGGGCGTAACCCAACATCGGGTAACGGAAAACGTCGGCTTACGCTACGCTAACGGACCTATGGACCTTGCCGTAAAAGGAGAGAGAAATTGATGATTCGCAGTCATTGGACGCCGGGTCTTCAGGCCGTGGTCTGGGGCCTGCTTGCCTTCTGGAGCGCATCGGCGCTGGCTGAGCAGGTCGCTTGTGTGACTACCGAGTGGAAGCTGGTCGGTGCCAATCACCGGGTCTGCGTCGAGAGTTTTCCTGATCCGAAAGTGCTGGGTGTGACCTGTCATGTCAGTCAGGCGAGAACCGGCGGCATCAGCGGTTCGTTCGGCCTCGCGCAGGATCCTTCGCAGTTCTCGCTGGCGTGCCGGCAGACCGGACCGATTGTGCTGCCCGCGAAGCTTCCGAAAGAGGCGACGGTGTTTGCCGAAGACACTTCGATTCTGTTCAAGGAGACACGCGTCGTCAGGATGTGGGACGAAGCCCACAAGACCCTGGTCTACCTCGCGATCAGTCGCAAGCTGATCGACGGCGCACCGGCGAACAGCATCTCGACGGTTCCGGTGATGCCCTGGGGGGAACGCTGACGGTGCGTCCGGATCGCCTGCAAAAGGCCTTGCCGCTGTAAGATCCCAGGTCGATCTGCCGTAGCGCAGTTGTTTCCACCGAGCATTCCGCTGCGCCGACCGGCGCTGACGGGAAGGAGAGAAAGCCCATGGTTCCACGTCTCATGACTGCCTTCAGCGGACCCCTGCTGGAGATCGAGCGGCGTTTCCTCGACGCCATGCCGGAGATCGAGCGCTGGATGCGCGGGCAGTGGCAGGAGCACACGCCGCCATTTTATGGCTCGGTCGACCTGCGCAACGCAGGTTTCAAGCTGGCGCCGGTGGACATGAACCTGTTTCCCGGGGGCTTCAACAACCTCGACGCCACCTTCCTGCCGCTCTGTGTGCAGGCGGCGATGGCGGCGATCGACCGGATCTGCCCCAACGCCAGGAAGCTGCTGCTGATTCCCGAGAAGCACACGCGCAACCTCTTTTATTTGCAGAACGTCGCACAGCTCGCGGCGATCCTGCGACTGACCGGCCTCGACGTTCGCCTCGGCTCGTGGTCGCCGGAGATCGACCGGCCGACGCCGGTGGCGCTTCCCGACGGCAGCTCGCTGCTTCTCGAACCGCTGCTGCGCAGTCGCTCCCGGCTCGGCCTCGAGGGCTTCGACCCCTGCGCCATCCTGCTCAACAACGATCTCTCGGCGGGGATTCCGCCGATTCTGCAGAACCTCGACGGACAGTTTGTTCTGCCGCCGCTGCATGCGGGTTGGGCTTTGCGCCGCAAGTCGAACCACTTTGCTGCCTACGATGAGGTGGCGGAAAACTTCTCCAGGCTGGTCGGGATCGATCCGTGGCGGATCAACCCCTACTTTTCGGTCTGCAGCAGCGTCAATTTTCATGAGCGACAGGGCGAGGACTGTCTGGCTGCCAATGTCGATGCCGTGCTTGGTCTGATCCGCGAGAAATACCAGCAATACGGGATCGAAGAAACGCCTTACGTGGTCGTCAAGGCCGATGCCGGTACCTATGGCATGGGGGTGATGACGGTCAAGGACGCGGCCCAGGTGACCGGCCTCAACCGCAGGCAGCGCAACAAGATGTCGGTGATAAAGGAAGGTCTGGCAGTGTCGCAGGTGATCATCCAGGAAGGGGTGCATTCCTATGAGCGGGTCGGCAGCGGCAGCGACGAAGGCGTCGCCGAACCGGTGGTGTACATGATCGACCGCTTTGTCGTGGGCGGCTTCTACCGTGTCCATAGCGGGCGTGGCAAGGATGAGAATCTCAACGCGCCGGGCATGCACTTCGAACCGCTGGCCTTCGAGACCAGTTGCTCGCTGCCCGATCATGGCCAGAATCCCGATGCTGCGCCGAACCGCTTTTACGTCTACGGCGTGGTTGCCCGCCTGGCGCAGCTCGCGGCCTCGCTCGAACTCGAACGTACGGCACCGGTAGAGGAGCAAGTGGCATGCGCATAGCATTCATCGTAGACCCCCTGCGGTCGCTGAAGGCCTACAAGGATACCAGTATCGCAATGATGCGCGCTGCCCAGGCGGCGGGGCACGCGGTGTGGACGATCCAGCAGGAGGCGATTCACTGGTCGCCGCTGCACGGCGTCTGCGCTGCCGCGGTGCATCTGGAAATGCTCGCCGACGATCATGACTGGTTCGTCGAGGTCGACCGTCACGTCGTCGCCTTGCGTGATTTCCGCGCCGTCGTGATGCGCAAGGATCCACCTTTCGACATGGAGTACGTGACCACCACCTGGTTGCTCGAAGGTGCCGAGGCCGAGGGCGCACGCGTCTTCAACCGGCCGCGCGCCCTGCGCGACCATTCCGAGAAGTTGTCGATTGCCGAGTTCGCGCGCTTTTCGGCACCGACGCTGGTGGCGCGCGACGCGACGGTGATCCATTCGTTCATCGACTACGAACACGACACGATTCTCAAACCGCTCGACGGCATGGGCGGGACCCAGATTTTCCGCGTCCGTCATGACGACCCGAACCGCAATGTGATCGTCGAAACGCTGACCCGTGACGGTGCACGCACGATCATGGCGCAACGCTATATCCCCGAGATCGTCGATGGCGACAAGCGCATCCTGATCGTTGGCGGTGAAGTGGTTCCCTATTGCCTGGCGCGCATTCCCAAGGCCGGCGAAACCCGCGGCAACCTGGCCGCCGGCGGCACCGGCGTGGCCCGCGAACTGAGCGCTCGCGATCGGGAAATCGCCTGCACGCTGGCGCCGGTGTTGGCCGCTCGCGGCCTGTTGCTGGTCGGTCTCGATGTGATCGGCGACTGGCTGACCGAGATCAACGTCACCAGCCCGACCTGCATGGTCGAAATCGCCGAGCAGACCGGTTTTGACGCCGCCGCCATGTTCATTGCCGCGCTCGATCGCCAGTGCCTTGCTGCATCCTAATGTGAAAGTCGCGTATGCGACTCACGAATCTCCCCTCCTACTCGCGGGGGGGCGGGGGAGAAGGAAACGGTAATGACTTTCATGGTCGGGGGGTCTGGAAAATTCATGACCGTTAGCCTCCTGGTCCGCTTGCTCGGACTGCTTCTCGCCAGTGTCCTGATGGCCTGCGAGCGGGCGCCCTTGCATCATCAGGAGGCCTTCGTTTTCGGGACCCGCGTCGAAGTCCTGATCGCCGGCCTCGACGAAACGGCTGCGCGTCCGGCCGCGGCGGCCGTGCTGCGCGAGTTCGATCGCCTGCATCGCACCTACCATGCCTGGAAGCCTTCCGAACTAAGCACGCTGAACGAGGCCATCATGGCCGGCAGGCGGCAGCCGGTGACGCCGGAAATGGTCGGACTGATTACCGACGCGCAGTACCTGACGCGCCTTGGCGAACGCCTGTTCGACCCGGGAATAGGCCGTCTGATCAGTCTCTGGGGTTTCCAGTCCGACGAATTGCCGGCCACGCTACCCGATCCGTTCGCCCTGGCTGCCTGGCGGGCGGCTCAGCCGAGCATTCTCGACCTGCGCATCGAGGGTACTTTCGTCAGCAGCGACAAGCGCGAAGTGGCTCTCGATTTCGGCGGCTATCTCAAGGGTGTTGCGCTCGACCGCGCGGCGGCCATTCTGCACGCACAGGGGGTGCACAATGCATTGATCAACATCGGCGGCAATGTCATGGCGTTGGGGAGCAAGAATGGGCAGCGCTGGCGCGTTGGCATCCAGCATCCGCGCCAGCCCGGGCCACTGGCGACGATCGAACTGGCGAACGGTGAGGCGATCGGTACCTCGGGCGACTATCAGCGCTTCTTCGAGATCAACGGTCACCGTTACTGTCATCTGCTCGACCCGCGCAGTGCGCAGCCGGCGTTGCATACGCAGTCGCTGAGCGTACTGATTTCGCCGCGTACGGCAGCCGGAACGCTCAGCGACATGGCTTCCAAGCCGCTATTCATCGCCGGTAGCGATTGGCCACGTCTGGCGCGTGCGTTGCAGGTGGAGCAGGTGTTGCGGGTCGACGCACAAGGCCAGGTGCAGGTCAGCAGCTCCCTACACGGTAGGCTCGAATATGTCGGTGGCCGGCCGCGGAAGCTTGAGGTCATCCCTTGATGTATTCGCCAATGCTGCCGAGCCGCGCGGAATCGCTTAAAATGACGGATTGTCGTACGGGGTGGGCGAGATGATCGGTATTCTCCTGATAACGCATGGCTCGTTTGGTGAAAGCCTGATCCAGAACGTTTGCCACGTGCTCAACAAACGTCCGCCTCTGATCGCACAGCTTGGCGTGGCAGCTCAGGACGATCCGCTCGACATTCTGCCGCTGGCGCGTCTGTTGCTGAAGGAAGTCGATTGTGGCGACGGTGTTCTGGTGATGACCGATGTTTTCGGTGCGACACCTGGCAACCTGGCGCTCAAACTGCTGGAGCCGGGTCATGTCGAGGGCGTTGCCGGTCTCAGTCTGCCGATGCTGCTGCGCGCTCTGACCTATCGCGAGAAGAGGATGGAAACCATGTTGCAGAAGGCGATCAGCGGGGCTCATGATGGCGTACTGAAACTGCCGCCGCCTGCCTAGAATCACAGGAGTTTTCGATGGTACGTGCTGAAACTGCAATCATCAACAAGCTGGGCCTGCATGCCCGTGCTTCGGCCAAGCTGACGCAACTTGCCAGCCGCTTTGCCAGCGACGTCTGGATGGAGAAAGGGGCGCGCCGCATCAATGCCAAAAGCATCATGGGTGTGATGATGCTGGCCGCAGGCATGGGTTCAACGGTGGTCGTCGAGACCGATGGCGTGGACGAAGAGGCGGCAAACGAGGCGATCCTCGGATTGATCGCTGGAAGGTTTGGCGAGGCGGAGTGAGCGCATCATGAGTTTTACCCTGCATGGTCTGGCGGTTTCCGGGGGCATCGCGATCGGGCAGGCACATCTGATGTCGCACGCGACCCTCGAGGTCTCGCATCTGGTCATCTCGCCGCGCCTGGTGGACAAGGAGGTGGCTCGCTTCGAGGCAGCGCTGCTGCGCGTGCGTGAGGAATTTGCGACCCTGAAGGGGCGCTTGCAGCATACTTCGGCCGAGTTCGGAGCATTCATCGACCTGCATTCGATGATCCTTGCCGATCCC
This sequence comes from Candidatus Accumulibacter cognatus, assembly GCF_000584975.1. Lineage (NCBI taxonomy): Bacteria > Pseudomonadati > Pseudomonadota > Betaproteobacteria > Candidatus Accumulibacter > Candidatus Accumulibacter cognatus. The sequence continues at coordinate 8,936 of NZ_JDST02000011.1, forward strand.
GAACTGGCGGAAGTTCCCAAGCAGCTGATTCGCGAGCGTCGCTGCAATGCCGAATGGGCGCTGGTGCAGCAGATGGAGATTCTGGTTGCCCAGTTCGAAAGCTTTGACGACCCGTACCTGCGCGAGCGCAGCTACGACGTGCGCCAGGTCGTCGAGCGGGTGATCAAGGAACTGGTCGGCCAGCCGGGCCGGATGTCCTTGAGAACTGGCAAGGGTATCAAGGAAGAGAATCTGATCGTCGTCGCGCACGATCTCTCGCCAGCCGACGTGATTGCCTACAAGGAACATCATTTCGCGGCCTTTGTCACCGATGTCGGCGGCTCGACTTCGCACACCGCGATTCTCGCGCGCAGCCTGCGCATTCCGGCGGTGCTTGGCCTGCACAACGCCCGGCAACTGATTCATGACGACGAAGTGCTGATCGTCGATGGCACGCGTGGCGTCCTGATCGTTAACCCCGATCCGCGCATCCTGGAGGAATACCGACTCAGAAAGAGCCAGATCGAGCTCGAACGAATCAAGCTCAGACGGCTCAAGACGGCGAAGTCGGTGACCCTCGACGGTGTCGACATCGATCTGCAGGCCAACATCGAGTTACCCGGTGACGTGGCTGCCGCGCTCGACGGCGGTGCCGAAGGGATTGGCCTGTTTCGCACTGAGTTCATCTTTCTCGATCGCGGCGACATGCCGACCGAGGACGAGCAGTTCGAGGCCTATCGTGCGGTCGTCAAAGGCATGGGCGGTCGGCCGGTCACCATTCGCACCTTCGATCTCGGATCCGACAAGGATCTTCATCCGGAAAAGGCGCAGGGCGAGCGCCTGCAAAGCAATCCGGCGCTCGGGCTGCGCGCGATTCGCCTGTCACTGGCTGAGCCGAAGATGTTCCAGACGCAGTTGCGAGCCATCCTGCGCGCTTCAAAGTTCGGCAAGATCAAGCTCCTGATCCCGATGCTTTCGCAGGCGCATGAAATCGATCAGACATTGGCCGCGGTCGAGCGCGCCAAGTCGAGTCTGCGCGGCGAACGCATTCCCTTCGATGAGACGATCCAGGTCGGCGCGATGATCGAGATACCGGCCGCCGCGCTGGCTGTCGGCCTGTTTCTGCGGCGCATGCATTTTCTGTCGATCGGCACGAACGATCTGATCCAGTACACCCTGGCCATCGATCGCAGCGATGAAGAGGTCGCGCCGCTCTATGACCCCCTGCATCCGGCCGTGTTGATGCTGCTGGCGCATACCATTGCAAGCGCCGAAAAGATGTATATCCCGGTTTCGATCTGCGGCGAACTGGCCGGTGATCCGACCCTGACGCGGCTGCTGCTGGGGATGGGGCTGCGTCAGTTCTCGATGCATCCGGCACAGATCCTTTCGGTCAAGCAGAAAATCATGCAGAGCAATTGCGCCGAACTGGCGCCGATCGTTCGCCGCCTGTTGCGCCATGAAGAGCCGGCGAAGATTCGCGAGCAACTGGAGAAGCTCAACAGTTGCGTCTGAATTCATTTATTTCCTGCCACCGAAGCGATCACGATGTCATCTGAACATTCAGTCGGAGTCGTTGCGCCGCAGCGTGCGCAATTCAACGAGCCGCTGCGGCTGCAGAGTGGTGCCGAATTGCCGGGTTTCGAACTGGTTTTCGAAACCTATGGCACGCTCAACGCCGATCACACCAACGCCGTGCTGGTCTGCCATGCCCTTTCCGGTAGCCACCATGTCGCTGGCCACTATGCGGACGATCCGGAAAACGTCGGCTGGTGGGATAACCTCGTCGGTCCGGACAAACCACTCGACACCAGAAAATTCTTCGTGGTTGGGGTCAACAACCTCGGTGGTTGCTACGGGTCTACCGGACCATTGTCGATCAATCCGGAAAGCGGCAAGCGCTACGGTGCCGATTTTCCGCTGGTGACGGTCGAGGACTGGGTTGCGGCGCAGGCTCGCCTGGCCGACCATCTGGGCGTGCACACCTGGGCTGCGGTGATTGGCGGCAGCCTCGGCGGCATGCAGGCGCTCGAATGGTCACTGCAATTTCCCGATCGTATCCGCCATGCCATGGTGATTGCTTCGGCACCCAAGCTGTCGGCGCAGAACATCGCCTTCAACGAGGTGGCGCGGCAGGCCATCCTCTCCGATCCGGATTTTCATGGAGGTTACTACGCCGATCATGGTGTCGTCCCGACCAGGGGCCTGCGACTGGCGAGAATGGTCGGCCACATTACCTATCTGTCGGATACACAGATGGCCGAGAAATTCGGTCGTCAGTTGCGTCATGGCGAGCACAAGTTCAGTTATGACGTCGATTTCGAGATCGAGTCCTATCTGCGCTATCAGGGCAACAAGTTTGCCGGTTTCTTCGACGCCAACACCTATCTGATGATGACCAAGGCGCTCGACTACTTCGATCCCGCCTATGACTACGAGGGCAATCTGGCCGCTGCGCTGGCGCGCGCCAAGGCCAGCTTCTTTGTTGCCAGTTTTTCAACCGACTGGCGTTTCGCTCCGGCGCGTTCGCGTGAGATCGTCTTTGCGCTGCTGCACAATCGCCGGCGCGTCGTTTACGCGGAGATCGACTGCGGTGCCGGGCATGACTCGTTTCTGCTCGACGACCCCCACTATCACGCGCTGCTGCGTGCCTATCTGGAGAACATCGCCGTATGACCGAACATGAGCGGAGAGTCAGGGCCGAGCAGCGGGAGCGCTTCGACTTTGCAGTGATCGCCAACTGGATTCCGCCTGGCGAGCGCGTTCTCGACCTGGGGTGCGGTGACGGCAGATTGCTGCGCTACCTGAACGAAACTCGGGGTGTCAGTGGCTACGGCGTCGAAATCGACCACGAAAGCGTCCTTGGCTGTATCCGCAACGGGGTTGACGTGATCCAGATGGACATCGAGTGTGGACTTTCCGGTTTTGAGGACGACTCCTTCGAGCACGTGATCATCTCACAGGCGCTGCAGACGATGCGCGCCACCGAGCGCATCCTGACCGAGATGCTGCGCGTTGCGGCAGAAGCGGTGGTCAGCTTCCCCAATTTTGCCTACCGTGCCAACCGGGCAGCGATCAGCGAGGGGCATATGCCGGTTTCCGAAGACCTGCCCTATGACTGGTTCGATACCCCGAACGTGCGTTTTTTCACGATTGTTGACTTCGAGGATTTGTGTCGCCGGCTCGACATCGAGATTCGCGAACGTCTGGCTTTCGACGAAGCCGGACGCGAGGTCCGCGAAGATCCCAATCTCAACGGTAGTCTCGCCTTCTATCGCCTCGGACGAAGATCCTGATGCCTGCCTGGCTACGCCTGCTGCTGACCAGGCGGATGCTGATCTGCGTATTTACCGGTTTCAGCTCGGGTTTGCCGCTGTACCTGCTGCTCAATCTGCTGCCGGCGTGGTTGCGCAGCGAAGGCGTGGATCTCAGGACCATCGGTCTGTTCGCCTTGATCCAGTTTCCCTACACCTGGAAATTCATCTGGGCGCCACTGCTGGATCGTTATCGCCTGCCCCTGGGTCGCCGGCGCGGCTGGATGCTGTTCTCGCAGCTCGGCTTGCTGCTGTCGATTGGTCTGCTCGGGGGATTCTCGCCGTCGGGCAATCTGACGCCGGTGATCTGGCTGTCGGTGATGCTGGCTTTCCTGTCGGCGACACAGGATGTCGCGCTCGATGCGTTCCGGCGTGAAATCCTCAGCGATCAGGAACTGGGGCTGGGCAATTCGGTGCATGTCAATGCCTACCGGATTGCCGGGCTGGTGCCGGGATCGCTGTCGCTGATCCTCGCCGACCTGTTGCCCTGGGGGCAGGTCTTCTGGATCACCGCGGCCTTCCTGTTGCCGGGGATGGTGATGGTCTTGCTGGTCAGCGAACCGGCCGTGGTCGGGGCGCCGAAAACCTTGCGCCAGGCAGTGGTCGAACCATTTCATGAGTTCATTGGTCGCCAGGGCTGGCGGGGCGCGCTGCTGGTGCTCGGCTTCATTTTTCTTTACAAGCTCGGCGATTCGCTGGCGACGGCCCTGGCAACGCCGTTTTATCTGGATTTGGGCTTCAGCAAGACCGATGTCGGCGTGATTGCCAAGCATGCCGGACTCTGGCCGGCGGTATTCGGCGGTCTGCTGGGGGGCTTGTGGATGGTGCGTCTGGGGATCAACCGCGCACTGTGGCTGTTCGGCCTGGTTCAGATGGTGACCATTCTCGGTTTCGCCTGGCTGGCCTGGCGTGGTGTACAGGCCCCTGTCGACACGCTTGACCGAGCCGCGCTGGCCGCCGTGATTGCCGCCGAGTGCCTGGGCGTTGGCCTGGGTACTGCCGCTTTCGTTGCCTTTATCGCGCGTGCCACCAATCCGGCCTTCACGGCGACCCAGTTTGCGCTGTTTACCAGCCTGGCTGCCGTTCCCCGAACCTTCATCAACGCGACGGCGGGGGCGCTGGTCGAGTCGCTCGGCTGGGTCAGCTTCTTCATCCTTTGTTTTCTGCTTGCCGCGCCGGGCATGTTGTTGCTGCTGAAGGTTGCACCATGGAACGAACTTCACCCATCGCCGCGACGCTGATCGCTGCCGCTCGGCAGTTGTCCGAGAGCCTTTCGACGCTGACCTTCTCGCCGCCGGTCAGTCACGTCTACAATCCTTTGAGTTATGCCTGGTCGGCGCACGAGTTGTACCTGCGTCGCTATGGCGCAAGCACTCGGCGGGTAGTCTTTCTGGGAATGAATCCGGGTCCCTTCGGGATGGTGCAATGCGGTGTGCCTTTCGGTGAAATCGCAGCAGTTCGCGATTGGTTGGGGATCGAGGCCACCATCCTGAAACCGGCGGTGGAGAATCCCCGGAGACCGATCGAAGGCTTTGCCTGCACACGTTCCGAGGTCAGCGGTCGGCGTCTGTGGGGATTGTTCCGAGAGCGCTTCGCTTCTGCCGACGCGTTTTTTGCTGAGCACTTCGTTGCCAACTATTGTCCACTGGCTTTTTTCGATCTGGCTCGCAACCTGACCCCCGACCGGCTGCCGGCAAGTGAAGCGGCCGCGCTGCGGGTGGCTTGCGATGCGCACCTGAAGACGCTGGTCTCTGTCTTGCAGCCCGAATGGGTGGTCGGCGTCGGTGCTTTCGCCGAAACGCGGGCAGCCGGAGCGCTGGCCGGGTTGAAGGTCAGAACCGGTCGCATGCTGCATCCGAGTCCCGCAAGCCCGCTGGCGAATCAGGGTTGGGCGGCAGCGGCGACCAGGCAATTGGTCGAACTGGGTATCTGGGCGTGACTGGAAGACTCTTCAGAGGGCTGGCGAAGGGAGGAAGGTGATTCCCTGATTCGACATGCGCGGCAAGGGATGGTCAGGCCGAGATCCCGAACTGTTTACGCAGCATGCGCCAAGTCCGCCAGACGAAAAATAACCGCTGGCTCCAGCGCCAGACACGGCGTGGTTGCAGTACGACCAGCGCGGCGACGCCGACGGCGACCATTTCCGGGTGTTGTTTGACGTAATCACTGCCCTGGCGAATGCGGGTAATGGCACGGTCGGCGGTGGCCAAGCCTGCCCCCAGCGGTTGCAGTTGCTGGCCAAGGAGCTGGCGCTGGCTGCTGATGCGTTCGATCAGTCTGCCGCGCTCGATGGCAACGTCAATCAGATCCTGGTTCATTGTTGGCAGCGCCTTTCAACTGGCGAAGATCCTCTGCGAGTTCGGCAACGCTGGCCGCGAAAGGTTGGTGGCTGGTGCGCAGCGACCGTCGCAGAGCCGTGTAGGCAAACCCTCCGCTGGCCAGGGAAACGACTGTGCAGGCGCTCAGCAGGAGCACCCGGTTTTCCCAGAACGCGATGACCAGCAAAGAGATCGCCAGGATCGTGCCGACCATCAGGGAAAACGCCAGCATTTGCGACAGCAGCAGGACACGGACGGCGCGCAGCTTTTCTTCCTTGAGGTCATTGCCAAGGAGTTCGAGGCGCGTGCGTCCGATGGCCAGCAGTGTGGCAGCACCGTTCCTGGAGGCTGCCAACAGGCCGCCTGCGTTGCTCGGCGTTTCGCTCATTGCTGTCAGACGGCTGCGGCTGATTATCGACGACCGATGATCACTCCAAGTAGCAGGCCAACGGCCGCGGCGACGCCGACAGCACGCCAGGGATTTTCGTGCACGAAGTCGTCGGTGGCGCGCGCCGCGGCCTTGGTGCGGTCGACCAGAGCCGCTTCGGCATCTGCCAGGCGGAGCTTGGCGTCGCGCAGCCGCTCGCCGATGCGTTCGCGCAGATCGCCCATTTTGTCGCCGGCAACGCCGGCCGTGGCACGCAGGATTTCTTCTGCATCGGCAACGACGACCTTCATGTCAGAGACGAGTTTTTGTTTGCTGGCGGCGGAAAGTTCGGTAACTTCGGACATGATGAACCTCACAGGAGAAGATGGTGGCAGGAACGGCGAGGGTGCAGGGGCAAACCTCAACGAAGTTCTCAGATTATAGAAATCATTCGCGGAGAGCAATCCATAAAAGCTGTTGCGCTGCACCAGGACCTCCGTTCCGGGCAGGCGCCAACTCGCTCTCGTCGATCGGTCTATAGTGAATAGTCGTAATCGATGGTCAAGGGTGCGTGGTCGCTGAACCGTTGTTCCTTGTAGACCGATGCGCTGCGGGCCTTGCCGGTGATCGCGACAGTCGCCAGTTGATAGTCGAGCCGCCAGCCGACGTTCTTTGCCCAGGCCTGACCACGGTTCGACCACCAGGTGTACGACTCGCCCGTGCTGTCGGGATGCAGGCTGCGGTATACGTCGCACCAGCCGCCTTCGTCGAGCAATCGGCTGACCCAGGCACGCTCCTCGGGCAGAAATCCGGAGTTTCTGCGGTTGCCTCGCCAGTTACAAAGGTCGATTTCCTGATGGGCGATATTCCAGTCGCCTCCGACGATGATGTCGCGCCCGCTCGATGCCAGTTCGACGAGATGAGGATAGATCAGGGCCATGAATCGGAATTTCGCCGCCTGCCGTTGCTCGGAACTGGAACCCGAGGGCTGATATAGCGAGATGATCGAGAGATTCCCGAAATCAGCACGCAAATAGCGCCCTTCGCGGTCAAACTCGTCGCTTCCCAGTTCGTCGAATAGCCGCTCCGGCCGATGGCGGCACCATAGACCGACGCCGCTATAGCCCTTTTTCTCGGCGCAGCGATAGTAGGCATGGAAACCCTCGGGAGCTTGCATGGCTTCGCAGAGATCCGCCGCATGTGCCTTGATCTCCTGCAGGCAGATGATATCCGGATTATGGGTCCTGGCCCAGGGGAGAAATCCCTTGCGCCATGCTGAACGAATACCGTTGAGGTTCAACGTAATGATGCGTAACATAGAGGGCCGATGCCGGGAACGGCTTTCATCCGAAATTGATTTATGGACTTTCGTCAGGAATTCATCGAGTTTGCCGTCGCTCAGGGGGTGCTGCGTTTTGGCAGTTTCACGACCAAGGCGGGACGGCTTTCACCCTACTTTTTCAACGCCGGCCTGTTCAACAACGGCGAGGCGCTGGGCCGTCTGGCGGAATTCTACGCTCAGGCGATCCTCACCAGTGGGATCGTCGTCGACGGCCTGTTCGGGCCGGCGTACAAGGGCATCCCGCTGGTGGCCGCGATCGCCGTTGCCCTGGCACGGACAGGGCGCAACCTGCCGTTCTCGTTCAATCGCAAGGAGGCCAAGGATCACGGCGAGGGCGGCAGCATCGTGGGTGCGCCACTGGCCGGTCGCGTGCTGATCATCGACGACGTGATCAGCGCCGGTACTTCGATTCGTGAATCGGTGACGCTGATCCGTGCTGCCGGGGCTTCACCCTGCGGCGTGGTCATCGCGCTGGATCGCATGGAGCGTGGCAGTGGTGAAAGGTCGGCAGTGCAGGAAGTCGAACAGGATTATGGCATTCCGGTGCTGGCCGTCGCCAGCCTGGACGATCTGATGAACTTTCTCCGGGAGCATCCGGATTTCAGACAGCATGAGGCTGCGGTGGCGCATTACAGACAGGCATACGGCCTTGCGCGCGGCAGTTAGCTACGCTCTCCTGCTGCTGGCGTTGACGAGCGGAGACGAGGGTTTCGCAGCCGCTTCGATCTTCTGTTGCACGGATGAACAGGGTAGGCCGGTGTGTGGCGACGTTCTGCCGCCGGCCTGTTATGCGCGCGCCTATCGCGAGTTGGGTACCTCCGGCCGGGCACGGACTGTCGAGGCGCCGCTGACTGCCGAGCAGCGAGCCCAGCGTGCCGCCGAGGAAAGACGGCGCAGCGAACAGGAACGGGCGCTCAAGGAGCAGCGGCGCAAGGATCAGGCCTTGCTCAATACCTATGGCAGTGAAAAAGATATCGAAGTCATGCGTAGCCGCGCCGAGCGGGACCTGAATGCGGCAATTCAGGCGGCGCAGGACAGAATCACGGAGATTCGCAGGCTGCGCAAGAAATTCGAAGATGAGGCCGAGTTTTACAGGAACCGGCAATTGCCGGCAGATGTAGCCAAGGGCCTGCGCGACGCCGATCACGAGATCAAGGCGCAGGAGTCGGTCATCGAGTCCAAGAAAAAGGATCAGGAAGCGATCCGGCAGAAGTACGACGAGGATCTGCGCCGCTTCGTCGAACTTTCGAAGCGGCCACCGGTACGGCCCTGAGTGGTGACCGTTAATGTGGAAGTCGCGTCAGCGACTCACGAATCTTCCCTCCCCACTTGCGGGGGCGAAGGCGG
>NZ_JDST02000011.1:17608-39441 GCF_000584975.1 Candidatus Accumulibacter cognatus
ACTGCTCCGCGCCGCCGTAGCCGCCCGCGATGCAGCGCGGGCCGTGGGAGGGGTCGGGGGGTGAGATGGGGAATTCGCAGAGCATGCTCTGCGCCCATCGAACGATTCCGGCGTGCAAGCCGGAATGCGCCCAGCAAGGGAGGGAAACGGTCATGACTTTCAGGATCGGGGGGTGCCTGGAAAAGTCATGACCGTTAGCCGAGTTTGCTGCGCAGCAGGTCGCTGACGCGCTGTGGGTTTGCCTGGCCTCGCGTCGCTTTCATCACCTGACCGATCAGTGCGTTGAAAGCCTTTTCCTTGCCGGCCCGAAACTCGGCAACCATCGCCGGGTTGGCGGCAAGCAGTTCGTCGAGCAGTATTTCCAGAGAGCTGCTGTCACTGATCTGCTGCAGGCCCTGCCTGGCGATGATCTCGTCAGCCGAACCGCCTGCGCCGTTCCACAGGGAATCGAAAACCTTCCTGGCGATATTGGTCGAGATCGTGCCGTCGCCAATGCGGGCGATCAAGCCGCCGAGTTGTTCTGCCGAGACCGGCGACTCGCCGATTTCGCGGTCTTCCTTGTTGAGGCGGGCGGTCAGGTCGACCATGACCCAGTTGGCGCAGCTTTTGGCGTTTGCCTGGCCGGCCGTGGCCACGGTGGTTTCGTAGTAGCCGACCAGTTCAAGCGAACTGGTCAGGACCCTGGCGTCATAGGCGGAAAGCCCGTAGTCGGCCATCAGGCGCTCGCGCTTGGCGGTTGGCAACTCGGGCAGTTGTGCACGAATCTCCTCGACCCATGGGCGATCGATAACCAGCGGCAGCAGATCCGGATCGGGGAAGTATCGGTAATCGTGGGCATCTTCCTTCGAACGCATGGAGCGTGTTTCACCGCTGACCGGATCGAACAGGACCGTTGCCTGCTCGATGCTGCCGCCATCTTCAAGGGTGGCGATCTGCCACTGCACCTCGTAATCGATGGCTTGCTGCATGAAGCGGAAGGAGTTCAGATTCTTGATTTCCCGGCGAGTACCGAAATGCGGCTGGCCGACGGGGCGTACCGAGACGTTGGCGTCACAACGGAAGGAGCCCTCCTGCATGTTGCCATCACAGATGCCGATCCAGCGCACGAGTGCGTGCAAGGCCCGGGCATAGGCGACTGCTTCGGCGGAAGAACGCATGTCGGGTTCGGTGACGATTTCCAGCAAGGGCGTTCCGGCACGGTTCAGATCGATACCCGAGCGCTCCCGGAAATGCGGTCCCAACCCTTCATGCAGGGACTTGCCGGCATCCTCCTCGAGGTGGGCGCGGGTCAGGGAAACCGTCTTTTCGCTTTCGCCGACCTGAATGGCCAGTTTGCCGCCCAGGACCACCGGCCACTCGTACTGGCTTATCTGATAACCCTTGGGGAGATCAGGATAGAAGTAGTTCTTGCGTGCAAAGACCGAGTGCCGGGCAATTTCGCCACCGACCGCGAGGCCGAAGCGGATCGCGCAGACTACAGCGCCCCTGTTCAGCACCGGCAGGACGCCGGGCAGGGCGATGTCGACCGCGTTCGCCTGGATGTTGGGCGCGGCGCCAAAGGCAGTCGAACTGCCCGAAAAAATCTTGGCCTGAGTAGACAACTGCGCGTGCGTTTCGATACCAATGACGACTTCCCACTGTTTCATCACTGCTTACTCTTTCTTCAAGAAGCGTCGGCGAAGTGCCTGCCGGTACCGACCGGAAGAGGGCACGCCGACCGCATGTGCAGACTGCCGTGCCTCAGTCAAATCCGTCTGGCCGCCGCAAATGCCAGGCGTTTGCCTGCTGATAGCGGTGGGCGATGTTGAGCAGCCGGGCCTCGGTGAAATAGTTCCCGATCAGTTGCAGGCCGGCCGGCAAGCCGCCGGCAAAACCGCAGGGGATCGAGATTCCGGGCAGGCCGGCGAGGTTGACGGCAATCGTATAGATGTCGGACAGGTACATCTGCACCGGATCGGCCGCTTTTTCGCCGAGCTTGAAAGCGGTACTCGGACTGGTCGGCCCGATGATCACGTCGCATTTCTGAAAGGCACTGGCAAAATCCTTGGCAATCAGGCGACGGATGCGTTGCGCCTGCAGGTAATACGCATCGTAGTAGCCGTGCGACAGGACATAGGTCCCGATCAGGATGCGCCGCTTGACCTCGTCACCGAAGCCCTGCGCGCGACTCTTGCAGTACATGTCGTTGAGATCCTGGTACGCCGGTGCGCGATAACCGTATCGAACGCCGTCAAAGCGCGCCAGGTTCGAACTCGCTTCCGCCGGGGCGATCACGTAGTAGGCGGCCACTGAAAGACCCATGCTCGGCAGGTTGATGGCGACGGTTTCGGCGCCAAGCTGGCGGTACTCGCCAATGGCCGCCTCGACCAGTTGCATCACTTCGGCGCTGCAGCCGCCGCCAAAAAACTCTTCCGGCAAGCCGATCTTCAATCCGGCCAGTGGTTTTGCAGTACTTGCGGCATTGATTTCACGGCCGTAATCTTCGGCTGGGCGGTCGAGACTCGTCGAATCGCGTTCGTCGAAGCCGGCCATGGCGTTGAGCAAGGTGGCGCAGTCGGCAGCCGAGCGGCCAAGCGGTCCGGCCTGGTCGAGTGAAGACGCAAAGGCGACCATGCCGTAGCGCGAGATGACGCCATAAGTGGGCTTCATCCCGGTCAGGTTGCACAGTGCCGCTGGCTGGCGAATCGATCCGCCGGTGTCGGTGCCGGTGGCTGCGGGTGCCAGGCGTGCGGCGACCGAAGCGGCCGATCCGCCGGAAGACCCACCAGGAACGCAACTGCTGTCCCAAGGGTTATGCACCGGTCCGTAAAATGAGGTTTCATTTGACGAACCCATCGCGAATTCGTCCATGTTGGTCTTGCCGAGCATCACTGCGCCGGCGGCCTGGAAGCGGGCAATCACTGCAGCATCGTAGGGGCTGACGAAATTGCTCAGCATTTTCGACCCACAGGTGGTCAGCCAGCCCTTGGCGCAGAAGATGTCCTTGTGCGCGATCGGGATGCCGGTCAGCGGTCCGCCCGTGCCTCTGGCCAGGCGCTCGTCGGCGGCACGCGCCTGGGCAAGACTACGGGCCGGATCGACGGTGATGTAAGCATTGAGTCGAGGATTGTGGCGGGCGATCCGGTCGAGGTACAGTTGCGTCAGCTCGACGCTCGAAATCTCCTTGTTTGCCAAGGCGGTCGCCATCGCCTGGAGGCTGTACTCGATCATTCGATGACCTTTGGCACCAGGTAGAGTCCGCCCTCGGTTTCCGGTGCGATGGCCTGGAAAGCGGCGCGCTGGGCAAGCTGATCCGACTCGGTGACCCGGTCGGCGCGCAGGCGCTGCGCCACATCCTGAGCATGCGCCATGGGCCCGATGCCTTGCGTATCAACGGCCTGCATCTCTTCGATCAAGCCGAAGATCTCGTTCAGATGGCCGAGTGTGCGATGTGTTTCGACATCGCTGATTTCGATCCGGGCGAGGTGGGCGACGCGCCGGACCTGTTCTAGGGTAAGCGACATGGGCGGAAATTACCAAGTTGTTAAATGAGTGGGCCATATAAGGTATCATAAAAGTTTTTCCAACCGCAGCCCTTGCTGCGGGCCATCACGGATTTATCAAGCATGATCAGTTTTTTGCGCAGTTATTTTTCCAACGATCTGGCGATCGACCTAGGTACGGCCAATACGCTGATCTATGTGCGATCGAAAGGGATCGTTCTCGACGAACCGTCGGTGGTCGCCATTCGTACGCAGGGTGGGCCGAACTCCAAGAAAACGATTCAGGCTGTCGGCAAGTCAGCCAAGGAAATGCTTGGCAAGGCGCCTGGGGCGATCACGGTGATCCGACCGATGAAGGATGGTGTGATCGCCGATTTCACGGTCACCGAGCAGATGCTCAAGCAGTTCATCAAGAAAGTTCACGACTCGCGGCTATTGTCGCCGTCACCGCGGATCATCATCTGTGTGCCTTCGGGTTCGACACAGGTCGAGCGCCGTGCGATTCGCGAATCGGCGATCGGTGCCGGTGCGAGTCAGGTTTTTCTGATCGAGGAACCGATGGCGGCGGCGATTGGCGCGGGTCTGCCGGTGTCCGAGCCGACGGGTTCGATGGTCGTCGATATTGGCGGCGGGACCACTGAAGTCGGCGTCATTTCGCTCGGTGGCATGGTCTATGCGGGTTCGGTACGCGTTGGCGGTGACAAGCTCGACGAGGCGATCATGAACTACATCAGCCGCAACTACGGCATGCTGATCGGCGAGAACACCGCCGAAAACATCAAGAAGAATATCGGTTCGGCGTTTCCTGGCGCCGAGGTGCGCGAGATGGAGGTTTCGGGAATCAACAAGGCGGAAGGTATTCCCCGCAAGTTCACCATTTCCTCGAACGAAATTCTCGAAGCACTGACCGAGCCGTTGAACAGTGTCGTTTCGGCGGTCAAGTCGGCGCTTGAAAAGACTCCTCCCGAGCTTGGCGCCGACATTGCCGATAAGGGTATGGTGCTGACCGGGGGGGGAGCCCTGCTGCGCGACATCGATCGCCTGCTGATGGAGGAGACCGGTCTGCCAGTGATCGTTGCCGAAGAGCCTTTGACCTGCGTTGCCCGAGGCTGTGGCATGGCGCTCGAGAAGATGGACAATCTCGGGAGCATTTTCGCTTCCGATTGACGCGCCACGGTGCGTGGCGTGATCGCCACACCTTGTCAACTCCAGGCCTGATTGATGGACCACCAGCCGCCACCGTTTTTCAAGCGCGGGCCGGCACCTTTGGCGCTGCTGTCGTTTTACGTTGCGCTGTCGGTTGCACTCCTGGTGGTGGACGCGCGCCTGCAAACGCTGGAAGTATTGCGGCAGGCGCTGTCCATGTTCACTCATCCGGTGCAACATCTGGCCCAGATGCCAGCACAGTTTCTCGATAACGCCGGGAATTATTTCGTCAGCGTGTCGCGTTTGCAGGATGAAAATGCCCAGTTGAAACGCGCCCGCCTGGACAACGTAGCGACGCTGCTACGCACCCAGCACCTGGAAGTCGAGAACCAGCGTCTGCGCAATCTCCTCGGCGTCAAGGAGCGGCAGCAGGCCAGTGGTCAACTGGCGCAGATCCTCTATTCGGCGCGTGATCCCTATTCGCGGCGTATCGTCATCGACAAGGGGCAGCAGGACAAGGTGGTTTCCGGGCAGCCGGTAATCGATGACGCGGGCATCGTCGGTCAGGTGACCAGAGTGTTTCCCTTTGTCGCTGAAGTCACGCTGATTACCGATAAGGAGCAGGCGGTGCCTGTACAGATCGTTCGCACCGGCTTGCGTTCGGTGGTTTTCGGTCTGGGCAACGGCCAGCTCGAACTGCGTTTTCTGCCGGCCAACGCCGACGTCAAGGATGGCGACGTGCTTGTGACCTCGGGACTGGACGGCATTTTCCTGCCAGGCTTTCCGGTCGCCAGGGTAGTGCACATCGAACGGGATACCTCCTACTCATTTGCCAGGATCTTCTGCATGCCTTTGGCCGGCGTCGAGAATTTCAGCGAAGTGATGATCCTCGACCCGCGTCCGGCGGTGGTCTTGCCGGAGCAACTCGTCCGGGAGGCTGCCGGTCGGGAAGCCAGGTCGCCGGTGCGATCCGGACAGGCAAAGAAGAAACGTCTGAAAAAGGACTGAACCCAATGCAAACCAGCAGCTATTCCTCATCGCGAATCCTCTTGCCGGTACGCCCGTGGTTCATCGGCTTCAGCTTGCTGGTGGCGCTGTTGCTGAATTTCCTGCCGACTACCATCTGGCACGGCGTGCCCGACTGGCTGGCGTTGTTGATCGTTTTCTGGAGCGTTCGCGAGCCACGCCGGGTCGGCATGGGCTTGGCTTTCGTTTTCGGCGTGGCCATGGACGTTGCCGATGCCAGCCTGCTCGGACAGCACGCGCTGGCCTATGTCCTGGCGGCTTACGGCGGCTCCTCGCTGTCGCGCCGGATCCTGTGGTTTCCGCTCGGGCTGCAAGCCTTGCAGGTGCTGCCGCTGCTCCTGCTGGTCCAGTTGGTGCAGTTCAGCGTGCGCCTGCTCGCCGGCGCCGATTCGCCGGGCATCAGCTATTTCCTCGGACCCGTCCTTGGGACGCTGCTGTGGCCCTTGCTGACCTTCGTCCTGCTGCTGCCGCAGCATCAGCCCGTAGACCGTGATGCCAACCGACCGCTCTGAGTCCGTGCGGTACTGTCGGCGCCGTGTTCGCCGATATGCGGGACAGCGGTCATCGATCCGACGTCATCGCTGAGGGTTTCACCTTGCTGGCTGGTCAGTTACCGTTGAATGCCACCGATCGCGAACTGTCTCGCTTCCGCTTCCGGATCGCCCTGGCCGGGGTTGCGGTGTTCGCGGCTTTCATTGTCCTGATCGTGCGCTTTGTCCATTTGCAGGTGCTTCAGCACGCCTACTACACCACCCGCGCCGAGGACAACCGCATTTCCCTGGTGCCGATCGTTCCCAACCGTGGCGTCATCGTCGATCGCAATGGTACGGTCCTGGCGCACAATTACTCGGCTTTCACGCTGGAGATTACGCCCTCGAAGGTCGTGGACCTAGAAGCGACGATCGAAGGCCTGGGCAAGGTGATCGAGGTCCTGCCCAAGGATCGCAAACGTTTTCGCAGGTTGCTCGAGGAGAGCAAGAATTTCGAAAGCCTGCCGATTCGCACGCGCCTGAGCGAGGAGGAAGTCGCTCGCTTTGCGGCCAATCGTTATCTCTTTCCCGGTGTCGAGGTCAAGGCGCGCCTGTTCCGCCAATATCCGCTGGGCCCGATCGCTGCGCACGCCATCGGCTACATCAATCGCATCAACAAGCGCGACCTCGAGATCATCGAGGAAAATGAACAGGCGGCGAACTACAAAGGCACCGACCACATTGGCAAAACCGGACTGGAACAGAAGTACGAATATCAGTTGCATGGCCAGACTGGCTATGAACAGGTCGAAATCGATGCGGGCGGACGGGCCATTCGCAGTCTGTCGCGGACAGCACCGGTACAGGGCAGCAACCTGACACTGACGCTCGATGTCAAGCTGCAGGAAATGGCCGAAAAGGCCTTTGGCGACCGCCGTGGTGCGCTGGTGGCGATCGAGCCTTCGAGCGGAGGCATTCTGGCGCTGGTGTCCACTCCTTCCTTCGACCCGAATCTCTTTGTCGATGGCATTCGCAGCGACGACTGGGAGCTGCTCAACAACTCGCCAGACAAGCCGATGCTCAACCGCGCGCTGAACGGCGCTTATCCGCCGGGTTCGACCTTCAAGCCGTTCATGGCGCTGGCGGCGCTGGAAACCGGCAAGCGCACGCCTGGACAGACGATTTCCGATCCCGGCTTCTTCAACTTTGGCGGGCACCAGTTTCGCGATGACAAGAAAGGGGGGCACGGCAGCGTCGATATGTACAAGTCGATCGTCCATTCCTGTGATACCTACTACTACATGCTCGCCAACGACATGGGCATCGACAGCATCGCTCGCTTCATGGGGCAGCTGGGTTTCGGTCAACGCACAGAGGTGGACATCGAGGGGGAATCAGAAGGTGTGCTGCCGTCGCCGGACTGGAAGAAGCGTCGTTTCAAGCGACCCGAGCAGCAGAAGTGGTTTGCCGGTGAAACGATCTCGATCGGCATCGGTCAGGGTTACAACGCCTATACCCCGATCCAGCTGGCGCAGGCGACGGCCACCGTTGCCAATAATGGGGTCATGTTCCGGCCGCATCTCGTCAAGTACATCACCGACAGCCGAAGTGGCGAGCAGACGATGATCGAGCCGGAGCCGCTGCGCATCCTGCCGTGGAAGCGACAGAATGTCGAGACCATCAAGAAGGCGATGATCGGCGTCAACACCGCGGGCACTGCCGCGCGCGCTTTTGCCGGTGCTGGCTACGTCTCGGCAGGCAAGACCGGCACAGCACAAGTCTTCAGCCTCAAGGGAGCGGAGTACCGGGCCTCGAGTATCAAGAAGGAGTTGCGTGATCACGCGCTGTTCATCGCCTTTGCGCCGGCAGACCAGCCGAAGATCGCGTTGGCCGTGCTGGTGGAAAACGGCGGTTTCGGTGCCCAGTCGGCGGCGCCGATCGCACGCATGGTTTTCGATTACTATCTGCTTGGCAAGCTGCCCAAGGGGGCAGCTCAGGAAGACGATGTCGAGGAGGACTAGCTGATGTTGCCGCCGTTGCTGCACCGCGTCTGGGTGCGTCTGATCGGACACCTCGACGGACCCTTGCTGCTGATCACTGCATCGATCATGGCCATTGGTCTGGCAACCGTCTACAGCGCCACCTACGACGCCAGCAATCGCCTGCTGGCGCAGACCGTGAACATGGCGGTGGGCTTTTGTGCGATGTGGCTGGTGGCGCAGTTGCCGCCGCAGAAGCTGATGGGCTTCGGGGTGCCGCTCTACGTGCTCGGCGTGATCCTGTTGATTTGCGTATTTTTCTTCGGGGTCAAGGTGAATGGGGCAAGACGCTGGTTGTCACTCGGGTTTACCCGCATCCAGCCCTCGGAGGTGCTGAAGATTGCCGTGCCGCTGATGCTCGCCTGGTACTTTCACAAGCACGAAGCAATGCTCAGATTCCGCCATTATCTCTTTGCCTGTCTGCTGTTGCTCGTCCCTTTCGCGTTGATTGCCAAGCAGCCTGACCTCGGAACGGCCATTCTCGTCGGTGCTGCAGGCTTCTACGTCATCTTCCTGGCCGGTCTGCCCTGGCAGGTGATCTTTGGCCTGTCCGCTGCGGCGGCGGCAGCGGCACCTTTCGTGTGGACGATGCTCCATGACTACCAGCGCAAACGCATCCTGACCCTGATCGATCCGACCAGCGATCCGCTTGGGGCGGGTTATCACATCATCCAGTCGACCATTGCCATCGGCTCGGGTGGCACATTCGGCAAGGGCTGGCTGGAAGGGACGCAGACCCACCTCGAATTCATCCCCGAGCGCCATACCGACTTCATCTTCGCCGTTTTCTCCGAGGAGCGCGGTTTGCTCGGCAACAGCATCCTGGTGTTGCTCTACTTTCTGTTGATTGCGCGTGGCCTGATGATCGCTGCCAAAGCCTCGACGCTGTTCGCGCGTGTCATGGCCGGCTCGGTAACCCTGAGCCTGTTCACCTACGTGTTCGTCAATATGGGCATGGTCAGCGGCATTCTTCCGGTGGTCGGGGTGCCGCTGCCATTCATGAGTTATGGAGGAACGGCGCTGGTCACCCTGTCGGTCGGCATCGGCATCCTGATGAGCATCCAGACGCACCGGATGCTGGTTCGAAAATGAGGCGCGCGGAGTGTGGGCTGGCTGGGCTGGCCAAGCGGCTGCCGTACACCGCGGCACTTTACCTGTTGCCATGGCTGCTCGCAGCCTGTGGTGGTCAGCCATCGCGTCCGCTCGAATCGGGGGTGCGCACCGCCGAGCCGGCCAAGGCGCCGGTGAAGATGGTCAGGAAGGCGAACGTTCTGCAGAAGCGAGGGGGCGCCTATTACAAGGACGATGGCCCGGGCGACGAGTTTCCCGACAATCTCGATGAGATTCCCGATGCGCAGCCGCGCCTTGAACCACTGCATCGCTTCGCTAACCGTCCGTATGTCGTTCTCGGCAAGGCCTACGAGCCGCACGCCAGTCTCAGACCCCATCAGGAGCGCGGTGTGGCGAGCTGGTACGGCAAGAAGTTTCATGGACAACCCACGTCGATCGGCGAACCCTACGACATGTTCTCGATGACCGCCGCACATCCGACCCTGGCGATTCCCTCGTATGCCCGGGTGACCAACGTCAGCAATGGAAAATCAGTGGTCGTAAGAGTGACCGATCGCGGCCCCTTCCATGCGGATCGGATCATCGACCTCTCGTATGCGGCCGCTTACCGATTGGGGTACGTGGACAACGGCAGCACCCAGGTTGAAGTCGAGTCTATTCTGCCAGTCGGCGCGACCACGATGAGCTACGCGCAGGTGATGCCGGCGCCACGCCCAGCACGAGCGATAGTCAACCCGGTGGAGCGAGACGAGATTGAACTGCTGGCGGCCAGACTGGGGTCCGACAAGGCGGCCACATCATCCCCGCTGGTGAGTGTAATGCCGACAGCGGCTACCGCGTCCGCAAGTCTGCGCGGCGTCTTCCTGCAGCTGGGTGCTTTCGTCAGCGCTGAAAATGCCGAAAGCTTGCGCTCACACCTTTTGCGTGAACTGGACTGGCTCAACGAGGAGATCCAGGTCAACGCAGGTGGCGGGATGCACCGCGTTCATCTAGGTCCGTATCCTAGCCGTGTCGATGCCGAAAAAGTTGCCGAAAGGATTCGTCTGGCGCTCGGGTACAAGCCCACCCTGGTGGCGCGCTGATCAGCCGTTGTCGCGGTCGAGCAGGCGGAATACCCCCTGCACGATCTTTTTTCCCTGCTCGAGCTGCACCACTTCGCTCCTGATTTCAATCGGAATGCGCTTGCCGTCGCGAGCAAGCATTTCGCTGTGTACCGACTCGACGCCGCTGGTCCTGGCCAGCCGCTTGCACAAATCGCGGATGTCCATGCTTTCACCATGGTAATGGACTACATCATTGGGCTGAACGCCGAGAAGCTGTTGCAACGGTCGGCCGAAGAGCTTTTCCGCCTGAGGGTTGGCTTCGAGAATATTCCCGGTATGGGCGTCGGAGATCAGGATGGCGTCACGCGCACTCTCGAACAGTGCGCGTCGCAGCTGGTTGGCACCGCGCAGCTCTTCCTTGACCGAAACCAGTTGGTTTTGCAGCAAGGCCTGGCTGACCAGACTGGCGACGGCGTGAGCGAACAGTCGCTGCACCGAAGTCCAGGCTGAGTGCGGTCCGACGCGCTCGATGCAGAGCACCCCCTGCAGCTCGCCATCGGCATGAATCGGCGAGTTGATGACGGCACTGATGCCGTTCAACAGCAGATAGTCGCGGCTGAATTCCTGGGTCGACGGATGCTTCATCGCGTCATCGGCAACAATGGGTTCGCCCTTCTGAAGGGCACGGAAATATTCCGGGTAGCGAACTGCGCGCAGCGTCACGCCGCTGCTATGCCGGTCGCGGGACAGCTCGTAGAGATTGATGCATTCGAGGTTTTCTCCTTGCGCACTCAAACCCCATAGACTGACGCGCTCGATGTTGAGTATCCGGCTGGTGGTGGCGGTGAGCTGGCGCAGGGTTTCGTCGAGGTGATGACCGGCAAATCCTCGTTTCGACAGTTGCGCAAACGCGCCTTGCAGGTCGATGGAGCTCGAAAGAGGTCGGAAGGGTGGCAACAATGGAGTCCAGCAGCGCCCGCTTGCGCGTGTGTTTACATCCGGAAAAGTATCCCAACTGTACGTTCAGGTTGGCCTGTCAGGGTATGGAGTAAATCACGGAAGCGAGGAATCTCCTGCTTGGCTGTGCCGCATAACGCATACGGATGTGGCTGGAATGACTTGCTATAATCGCTGCTTTGCCAAGAAATCCCACCATGCTCAAGCTCCGATCCCTGCTTTTCGTTCTGTTCTGCCTTCCCATTCTGGCCAGTGCCCAGCAACTGCCGGCGCCGCCGGTACTGGCGGCCAAGTCATGGCTGCTGGTCGAATCGGCGTCTGGACAGGAACTGGCCGGACAGGCTGCGGATCAGCGCCTCGAGCCAGCATCACTGACCAAGCTGATGACCGCCTATCTGAGTTTTGCGGCGATCAGGCAGGGGACGATCAAGCTTGATCAGACTGTCCCTGTTTCCCAGAAGGCCTGGAAAACAGGCGGTTCAAGAATGTTCATCCAGGTCGGCACGGAGGTCAAGGTTGAGGATCTGCTGAAGGGCATGATCGTCCAGTCGGGCAACGATGCCTGTGTCGCACTGGCCGAAGCCATTGCCGGCGACGAGGGGAACTTCGCGCAGATGATGAATCGTGAGGCGCAGAGACTGGGCATGAAGGGATCGAGTTTTCGCAATTCGAGCGGTTTGCCTGATCCGCAGCACTACACGACGGCACGCGATCTGGCGATTCTGGCTGATGCCCTGATTCGTGATTTTCCTGAAGAGTACGCCAGGTACTACTCGATGAAGGAGTTTCGCTACAACAATATCAGGCAGCCGAATCGCAACCGCCTGCTGTATATCGACCCGACCGTCGATGGTCTCAAGACCGGTCACACCGAGGCGGCGGGTTATTGCCTGGTCTCGTCGGCGAAACGCGGTTCGCGTCGCCTGGTTTCGGTGGTGCTCGGTGCTGCGTCGGACAGCGCGCGTGCGCAGGAATCACTGAAGCTGCTCAACTTTGGCTTCCAGTTCTATGATGCCGTTCAACTGTATGCGAAGAACGAACCGGTGACCACACTGAAGGTCTGGAAGGGCAAGGAGAGTACGGTCAGGATTGGCTTTCCAAAAGACCTCGTCATGGCCGTACCCAAGGGTTTCGGCTCCAGAATCAGGACCGAACTCGTTGCGCAGCAGCGGCTGATGGCGCCGATCGCCCTCGGGCAGGTTCTGGCCACCCTGAAGGTCAGCATCGATGACAAAGCTTACGGCGAGTACCCGGTACTGGCGCTTGAGGAGGTACCGGCAGCAGGCATTCTTGGCCGCACGATCGACAGCATCCGTCTCTGGTTTAACTGACTCCGCATGCGGTATCCACCCATCGGTGTGTCTGAATGTCGTTGTGAGAATGGAGGCTGGGGATGAGCGCTAATCGCAATCCGGCGAGCCGGAGCACCGATGTCTGACGACGCAGACAGCCTGTTCGAGTTTCCCTGCGCTTTCCCGCTGAAGATCATGGGAGCGGCCAGCGATGCCCTGGTGCAGGCGGTACTCGAAGTCGTGCTGCGGCAGGCGCCGGATTTCGATGTCGCGACGATGGAGGTGCGTTCTTCATCGGCCGGCAACTATCTTAGCCTGACCTGCACCATCAATGCCACCAGCAGAGCGCAACTCGATACGCTCTATCGGGAACTGAGCAGCCATCCGCTGGTCAAGATCGTTCTGTGAACCCGGCTGGTCAGTGCGGTCCTGTCGATTCGGATGGTTTCGCTGGCGATCCGGTGCCGATCTCCAGCTCGCTGCGGGTCCGTCATCTTGGCTGTACCGATTACCAGCAGACTTGGCAGCAGATGGTCCGCTTTACGGCTGCGCGTAGCGAACAGACGGTCGACGAGCTGTGGTGTTGCGAGCATTTACCAGTGTTTACCTTGGGTCAGGCGGGCAAACCGGAGCATTTGCTGGCTGACCTGGGCATCCCGCTGCTGAAGACCGACCGGGGTGGCCAGATTACCTACCACGGCCCGGGCCAGGTGGTGGTCTACCTGCTGCTGGATCTGAACCGAAGGAAGCTGAAAGTGCGCGAGCTGGTGGCGGCGATCGAGCAGGCAGTGATCGATTTGCTGGCCGAGCATGGCGTCGCCGCCGAGCGGCATGGCGGTGCGCCGGGGGTCTATGTGGGCGTAGCCAAGGTGGCGGCACTCGGCCTGCGTGTCCGCAAGGGATGCTGTTACCATGGCGTCAGCTTGAACGTTGCGATGGACCTGTCGCCGTTTGCGGCAATCAACCCCTGCGGCTACCCTGGCCTGCCGGTGACGCAGACAAGCGATCTCGGCATCAAGCTGATCCCCGCACAAGTGGCCACGGCGCTCGCCGGACATCTCGCGGGACAACTGGAGTCAAGCAATGAGTAGTCAGGATGATGGGCAGGCAGGGCAGGGAACGACAAGGGCAGGAGCCAGGATAGCTGGCGTCAAGGAAAGGGGCGAACTGAAAACGGCTCGCATTCCCATCAAGATCGTTGCGCAGACCCCACAGCGCAAGCCTGACTGGATTCGTGTCAAGGCGGGTAACGATGCGGGTCGTTTCGGTGAAATCAAGAAAATGTTGCGCGAACAGAAGCTGCATACCGTCTGTGAAGAAGCTGCTTGTCCCAATATTGGCGAATGCTTCGGCCGCGGTACGGCGACCTTCATGATCCTCGGCGACATCTGTACGCGCCGCTGCCCGTTTTGCGATGTCGGCCACGGCAAGCCACTGGCGCCCGACGTCAACGAACCGGCCAATCTTGCCGACAGCGTTGCCCGGCTCAAACTTCGCTATGTGGTGATCACCAGCGTCGACCGCGATGACTTGCGAGATGGCGGCGCGCAGCATTTTGTCGAGGTCATTGCCGAAGTGCGGCGCCGTTCGCCTGGCACGACCATCGAGACGCTGGTCCCCGATTTCCGGGGTCGCATGGAGATCGCCATCGAGGTGTTCGGGCAGGCGTTGCCCGACATCCTCAACCACAACCTGGAGACGGTGCCGCGCCTGTATCGCCAGGCTCGACCCGGCGCCGATTACACGCATTCACTGGCTTTCGTCAAAGGCTTCAAGGCGCGCTATCCGCAGGTGCCGACCAAATCGGGACTGATGGTCGGACTAGGCGAGACCGACGACGAGATCCTCGAAGTGTTGCGAGACCTGCGTGCCAACGATGTCGACATGCTGACCATCGGCCAGTACCTGGCACCTTCCGCTCATCACCTGCCGGTACTGCGCTACGTCCATCCCGAGACTTTCAGGATGTACGAGAGGGAGGCGTTGGCAATGGGCTTCACCGGGGCTGCCTGCGGTCCGATGGTGCGCTCCAGCTATTGGGCGGATGTGCAGGCGCACAGCGCCGGCGTCGCCTGATCCGGGGTATCCGATACTCAGCTGTAGCGGATGAAGCGCGCCGGATAGCGGGCCGTGGCCCAGGCCAGAAACAGATATTTGACCGTCTTGCCGATACCGACCGCGATCAGAATGCCCAGTGTCGACACGTCGGCCAGGGCGCAGAAGAGTAGTGCGGGGGTCTGCGGGATCGGCGAACCGGCAATGATCAGCATGGCAAGCAGGCCCCAGCGCTGGAGCCATTCGCTGGCCGTTTGCCAGGCCTGCGAATGCATCATTTCCGGGTAGTGCGAGACGACAAATTCCGACCCCAGGTAGTGGAAGATCTCGACCAGCGCGGCGGCGCCAAAGCCACTCGCGATGCCGCAGAGCAGGCCGAGCGTGCGCCAGCGCCTGGGCGATAGCAGGACCGCCGGGATCAACACGGCGACGAAAGGAAAGGTGAAGGTCATGGTCGATGAGAAGGCGATCGCCGTTACCACCAGCGAATAGTAGCGATGTGCCACGCTGCGCATCAACAGCCGTCGCAACCAGTCGGGAATAGCGTGCGTATTCATGCGGTCGATAAGCCCGGTCGATCGATTCCGCATGCGCCGGCTGCGCGTGGCGATCGCGCGGGCACCAGCCTGATGGACGGGCGACTTGTGCGCGTGCCGACGCGCAGGATATGCTTACGTTGGAAAAGCTGCCGCTTTGCCAATTGCCACTGGGGAGTCACCATGCGACACCTTGCAGGAAGAGTCGGAATTGTAAGCGTTCTCTTGATCAGCGCGCAGGCAGTGATGAGGCTTGTCGACCGGTCTGGCCTACAATCGTTCTGGCTCTTGCGGCCACCTTGAGGAGTCAGATTCTTTGAAACTTGTTTTTGCAGTGCTGGCTTTGCTTCTTTCTGGATTTGCTTTCGGAGATTCCTTTCCAGTCCTGGGTTCGCCGGGTGAATGGCCCGATACGTCACCGATCCTGAGCGGACGAGCCAGCTTTTACGGTACCGCTTTTAGCGGGCGCAAGACGGCTTCCGGCGAGCATTTTGATCACCAGACCATTTCCGCAGCAAGCAATCGCTTTCCCATGGGCACGCTGGTGGCCGTTCGCCGTGTCTTGTCAGCGCGTTGCGTGGTGGTCAGGATCAATGATCGCATGGGACATCGCAGTCGGCTGATCGACCTCTCACGTGAGGCGGCGGTACGTCTCGGGATGATTGAAGTGGGGGTCACCGAAGTGGAAGTCGTGGCGTTGCCAAAATACCTGAAAGGCCACGAAAACGCCTGTTCTCTCGCCTTCATGCCTCCGCCACACCTGCATGCCAGCGACGAGCCAGGTACGGGAATTGCCAAGAAGTGAGCGTGCGTGCGCTCAGGAACCGAGGGGTCTGTCAATAAGAGGAGGGGAATACGAGGTGAAAGAGAGTGAACTTCCCAGGGTCAAGAAATCCGTCGCGTTGTCGGGTGTGGTTGCCGGCGACACGGCGATCTGTGCGGTGGGGCGCATTGGCAACGATCTGTATTACCGTGGTTACGATGTCATTGCCCTGGCCGAGCATGCCACTTTCGAGGAAGTGGCCTATCTGCTGCTCTACGGGCGCTTGCCGAGTCTGACCCAGCTCAACCAGTACAAGAAAAAACTCAAGACGCTACGTGGATTGCCGGTGATGCTGCGGCCGATGCTGGAGAGCCTGCCGGCCTCGGCGCATCCGATGGACGTCTTGCGTAGCGGATGTTCGGCGCTTGGCACGATTCTGCCGGAGGCGCAGGATCATAACCCCGGTGCTGCGCGTGAGATTGCCGACCGGCTGATTGCCAGCTTCGGGTCGATGCTGCTCTACTGGTATCACTGGTCGCATAACGGCCGGCGCATCGAGACCGAGACCGATGACGACTCGATCGCTGCGCACTTTCTCCATCTCTTGCGGGGCAAGGCCCCGACGGCGCTGCAGGCGAGCAGCCTCGACAAGTCCCTGGTGCTCTATGCCGAGCACGAGTTCAATGCCTCGACCTTTGCTGCCCGGACGATCACCGGCACCGGTGCCGACCTGTATGCGGCGATCAGCGGTGCCATCGGCGCGCTGAGTGGCCGTCTGCACGGCGGTGCAAACGAGGTCGCTTTCGAGATCCAGAGCCGTTATAACGACGCCGAGCACGCCGAGCAGGACATCAACCGCCGCCTCGAGAACAAGGAAATCGTCATCGGTTTCGGTCACCCGCTGTATACCATCGCCGATCCGCGCCACAAGGTCATCCGCGCCGTCGCCGAGCAATTGTGTATCGCGGGAGACAACCGGGTACTGTTCGACATCGCCAGTCGAATCGAGGCCGTGATGTGGGAGCAAAAGCGCATTTTTCCCAATGTCGATTGGTTTTCGGCCGTGGTATATCACATGCTGGCCGTTCCCACCCCGATGTTTACCCCGCTGTTTGTCATTGCCCGCACCAGCGGCTGGGCAGCGCACGTCATCGAGCAACGCATCGATGGAAGAATCATCCGCCCCTGGGCCAACTACATCGGACCGGAGGAGCAGAAGTTTGTCTCTCTGTCAGAACGATGTTGAACATTCCGCGGGGCAGTTGCTCCGCAACAAGAGAATACAGACATGAGCACACGCATTCCCGCCACACGTCCCGCACCGGACCAGGTACTGGTCGATATTGCCGACTACCTTCTCGACTTCAGGATCGAGTCGAGAGCGGCCGTTGAAACAGCGCGCTATTGCCTGATCGACGCGCTGGGTTGCGGTCTCGAAGCGCTTGCCTACCCGGCCTGCAGCAAACTGCTCGGGCCGGTCGTCCCAGGCACCATCGTCCCCGCCGGTGCCCGGGTTCCCGGCACCGCATTTCAACTCGACCCGGTGCAGGCGGCCTTCAACATCGGTACCCTGATTCGCTGGCTGGACTTCAACGACACCTGGCTGGCCGCCGAATGGGGGCATCCCTCGGATAATCTCGGGGGAATTCTCGCGACTGCCGACTGGCTGTCGCGGACTCGCGTCGCCAGCGGGCAGGCGCCGCTGCTGATGCGCCAGGTCCTGGAAGCGATGATCAAGGCCTATGAGATCCAGGGGGTGCTATCACTCGAAAACAGTTTCAATCGTGTCGGGCTGGACCACGTACTGCTGGTCAAGGTGGCGACTGCTGCGGTATGCACCTGGCTGATGGGCGGCGAACGAGAGCAGATCATCAATGCCGTTTCGCAGGCCTTTGTCGATGGTCAACCGCTGCGCACTTATCGGCACGCGCCGAACACCGGTTCCCGAAAATCCTGGGCGGCGGGCGATGCCACCGCGCGTGGCGTATTGCTGGCGCTCATGTCGTGCAAGGGCGAAATGGGTTACCCGTCGGTGTTGACTGCCCCGACCTGGGGATTTTATGAGGTTCTGTTCAAGGGACAGCCGTTCCGCCTGTCGCGTCGGTATGGCAGCTACGTGATCGAGAATGTGTTGTTCAAGATCAGTTTCCCGGCCGAGTTCCACGCTCAGACGGCGGTCGAGTGTGCGGTGGAACTGCATTCGCAGGTGCGTGGACGGATCGACGGGATTGCCAGGGTACTGATTCGCACCCATGAATCGGCGTTGCGCATCATCGACAAGCAGGGGCCGCTCTTCAATCCCGCCGACCGCGACCACTGTCTGCAATACATGGTCGCTGTCGCGCTGATCAAGGGACGGCTGACTAGCGAAGACTACGAGGATGCGGCTGCCTCCGACCCGCGTATCGACGACCTGCGTGCGAAGATCGAGGTCCGCGAAGAACCCAGGTTTTCGGCGGACTACCTGGACCCGTCCAAGCGCTCGATCGCCAATGCCGTGCAAGTCGTGTTCGCCGACGGTAGCCGGACCGCGGAACTGGTCTCCGAATATCCGCTGGGGCACTGTCGACGCCGCGCCGAAGGTATTCCCGTACTGGTCGAGAAATTCCGGGCCCATCTGGCGCGTCGGTTCTCACCGGCACAGCAAGGCCGCATCGAAGAGTCCTCACGCGACGTGTACCAACTCGGCACGCTGGCAGTGCACGATTACCTCGACCAGTATGCCCAATATGCGCCCTGATCGGTTCTCGATAAAATCAGATAAAACCGATGCCGGCTTCGGATAGACCGACGAGATCTATGTTGGCCGCGTTCTGCGCAGTGTCGGCGGCCAGCACGCCCAGGCTGGCCGGCGTATATGCGCCACTGTCGAGCAGACTGGTGAAGAAGGCCAGCGTGTCGGGCGAGGGCGCGCTGCCGATCACGTTGGTGTATAGCAGGGTCACCACCGCCTGGTGGCTGGCGCCGGCGCCGAGCCGGGCATCCAGCGCAAGTTGCATCAGGCTTTGGTAGGACATGCCGCCATCGAGCAGACCCAGCCCGATGCCGACATAGGCAGGATTGTCGACCGCGGCTGCGCCGAATACGGCCCCCAATACCTTGGCAGTAGTGCCGGCATGGCCGTTGATGTCGATCGCCAGGTGGCGGTCGGCAAAATGCAGGCGCTCGATACCGTACAGGAAATCGTGGCCATCTTTGCCGGAAGTGTCGCTGACCGACCAGTGATCGTCCGTCATGGCTACCGCATAGTGTCCGGCAGGACCGTCGTAATGGGCGGTGTCCTGACCGCCGCCACCGCTCAACTGATCGTCGCCGGCCAGGCCCTCGAGCACGTCGTTGCCACTGCTTCCGGTCAGGGTATCGGTACCGAGCGTGCCCACCAGATACTGTCCTTGGCTGCCCTGGCCGAGCGCGTTGCCCAGGCCGTCACCCCCATAGAGAAACATCAGCGCCGCAATGTCGTAGGGCGAATAGTCGCTATAGGGTCCGCCTGCATGGTTATAGGACATCAGCGTGTTCGCCGTGTGGTCGTTGGCCTCGCTCAGCTGCGCGCTGCCCGAAAAGGGGTGCTTCAACCCCAGCGCATGGCCCAGTTCGTGCAGGAGCACCTCGTAGCCGGCCGAGCCGGCAGTGGGGGCGAGGTTGCTGGCTGCGAAGTCGGCATTGTCAAGGTAGATGTAGGCGTCCGCCGTGTAAGTGATGATCGTGTTGTCGTCGTCGAACGAGTAGTGGCGGCGCGTTGAGCAGATGCCCGCGGTGCTGCTGCTGGTGATGATGTCGGCGGCAGCGAAATGGAGATCGGCCACAGCGCCGTCGGCGGTGGCCACGAAGGTGATGCCGGTAATTTGTGTCAGCCGGTTGAGAGCCTGTACCGCGGCGGCCTGTTGCGTGGCATTGAAGGCCACCGGTGCGGCGCTGATCGTGCTGCCGATGTCGCGGCTGTTGCCGTCGTTCAGCGCGAAGGTATAGAAGAGCGTATTGCGAGCGGGAGTCACCCAGTTCCAGCCGGGGCTGCTATCCAGGAGGGCATCGATGTGGATCAGGCCGGACGCGGCCGGCGTATTAATGTCAGTGACGGTGGTCATGTGATGTTTTGCAGTCCTTCCATGATCAGGAAGCTCAAATCATACCCTTACGGATAACTCATTGAGCCTGTTTCGCCGACTTCGTGCCTGTCCTGAAACCACGATTCTGCAGCTGTTTGCGATGCGGAACGCGGTCGACTGGCGAGAATGCGGCATCATCCGGGGAAACCGACCGCCGCCGAACCTTACTCGAGGCCGAGGTTATCGTGGAACGGCTGAACCGGAAACTGATCGGCTGTGCGAATGACTCCTAGCTGTGTCCGGTCAGTCCGGCCTGTCGGGCGATCAATACCCACCTCACGCAGCGGCTCTGCCAGTGGGGTCATGCAAGAATCACCAGTTCTCCCACGACAGGCAATGGCCGACCGTCTTGCTCCAGCATGGGGACGACGCAGCCTTTGGAGTCATGGCGCATGATGACTTGACCTCCAGATTAGCGCAGCTTATCGAAACCCAGCCGCACCAACGCCCGTACTACCAGATCGTTCGGCGAACACATATACACATCAGGCGACTCCCATGTCGGACTTCTGCCACCGAAAGACCACGGGCGCCTGACTCATTTTTCTCATATGTCGAAGACATTTGCGTAAGCGATTGCCCTGTCCTGCTGTCCGAAATTGCCAAGCCACCTCCCTGCGCTTGCTATTCAGCAAATTGGCACTTAAAAGGAGTGGCTTAAGAGGCATCCGGTGCCTGCAGAAGCGCGATGAACTCAGAAAGATTTGGCAACTCGTCATAACAAGCCCCATGAAGAGGGGTGGAGTCCCATGAGGCTTTGGAAGCCACACATAGATGGGCAACGACCTCCAGACCACCGTTGCTTTCAAGTAGTCCAGCGGGAACCCAGAAGTACGGCAGATTCCTGAGTGGGTTGGGCACCGGAGAGCCGCAGGTGGAACAAAAATCAGACCGGAACCCTGATTCTTTCTGCCACGATGAGATGAGCTCAGCGCCACGAAGCCACCGGAATTTTCCATTCGGAATGATGGTGGCTGCATTGGATAGCGAACCACCCTGCCTTCTGCAAAGTGAGCAATGGCATTGGTAGAGCCTGAGATGCTCTCGATCGATTTCAAACTCGACTTGTCCACATAGGCAATGGCCGCGCATGGGATGATTCCGATGTTTAACGTTGAAGGTAACCGGCCGCCTAAGCGCGAAGCGCGGAGGGAATTCGCAAGAGAAGCTTGCGGGCGGTCCGGTTGACCGAGTTGGCGCATGGCTACGTTCACGAAAATATGCGTCCAGCCATGCAGCCTGGCCAGGAGTGTCCGGCACGGGCACACCACGAGCTTGTGTCAGAGCAGGAAACACTTCAACGGGTGGCACGCCCAGGCCAAGAAGGACACAACCACAAATTAGGCCAGATCGGCCAATACCGGCCCGACAATGAATTGCGACAGCGGTCCCGCCGCGAAGGCGAGAAAGTAGACCCTCAACGAAAGCGGCGGTCTCTCGAACGGACTTCGGAGTCCCGCGATCCGGTAGCGCGAAGGACAAGAACTCTATTCCTTTCTCTTGGCATAGGGCTCTCTCGTCAGAAAGGCCCAACTCACGCACCTCTTTCGGCTCAAGCAGCGAAACAACGGTTCCAATATCAACAAGACTCCAGCCCGCGACTTCATCAGCTAACCAATCTCCTGATCGGGGACGCGGCATCATCGCCAAGCGGGCCGGTCTGACTCTAGAAATCCAGTAGATGTCAGGAAGCATGGGGACGCACTCTAATGAACGGGCTTAGCCGCGCGCCGGCTGGTGGCGCATCGGCTGCAGCGATTTGATTGGCCATAATATAAAGCTCACTCCTGATTCAAACAGCATGTATATCCTCCGGTGTTTCATCCCAACTGAAGTTTAGACACTCG
>NZ_JDST02000012.1:0-57046 GCF_000584975.1 Candidatus Accumulibacter cognatus
GTGACCGCGCACGGTATAGCGTGTCCGCGGCACAGGTCGCCGCAATCTACGAGGGGGCGCCCGCCACTCTCGATTGAAGAGAACCCCGGAAGGCAATGCCCTTCCGGATGGGAGGACGATGACGCAGTCAGCACCACAGTCGCCCACCAACCCCATTGCCACCAGCCTGCCAGGCTGATCCGGGCAACGTGTTACACTCCGGCGTCAGAATTTCCGGCACGGCCCAAGAATGCCCTCCGCGAATACCCCGTCTGTTTCCTCATTGCGTATCTATTTCCGGCTCCTGGGCTATCTGCGCCCTTTGCTCGGCCTGTTCCTGATCAGCCTGCTGGGTTACCTGATGTTCGCATCATCGTCACCGATGATGGCTGCAATTCTGAAATATTTCGTCGATGGACTGAATGCGCCCAGCGGCGAAACACAACTGGCCGTCCCGCTGCTTGGCGAGATCGACCTGATCTACAGCATGCCCCTGCTACTGGTGATAGTCGTCACCTGGCAAGGAATTGGCTCTTTTCTCGGCTCCTACTACCTGGCAAGGGTTTCGCTGGGACTGATCGATGATCTGCGGCGCGTCCTTTTCGACAGCCTGCTGCGCCTGCCGAACGCCTATTTCGACCAGCATAACTCGGGGCATCTGATCTCTCGCATCACCTACGATGTGACCATGGTCACCGGCGCGGCGACCGAAGCCATCAAGGTGGTGATACGCGAAGGAATGACTGTCATCTTCCTGTTCGGTTATCTGCTGTGGATGAACTGGAAACTGACCCTGGTACTGGTCGCCATCCTGCCGGTCATAGCCCTGATGGTCAGCCGCGCCAGCCGCAAGTTTCGCAAGCAGAGCAGGAAAATACAGGCCGCAATGGGCGATCTGACGCATATCGCGTCGGAAACCATCCAGGGCTACCGGGTGGTGCGCAGTTTCGGCGGCGAGGATTATGAATCGGCGCGCTTCCGGGCGGCCAGCGCAGACAACACCGCCAAGCAGTTGCGCATGGTCAAGACTGTTGCCGGCTACACGCCGGTGCTGCAATTTGTCACCTTCAGCACGATGGCTGCGCTGCTGATACTGGTCCTGTTGCTGCGCGGCGATTCCTCAGCCGGCGACTTGGTCGCTTACATCACCGCGGCCGGCATGTTGCCGAAGCCGATTCGCCAGTTATCCGAAGTCAGTGCCACGATTCAGAAAGGTCTGGCGGGTGCCGAGAGCATCTTCGCCCAACTCGACGAAGTCCCTGAACCGGATCATGGCCACGTCGAAAGGGATCATGTCAGCGGTCATCTGCAGATCAAGGACCTCTCTTTCGTCTATGCCGGGACTACGCAATGCGTGCTCGACGGGGTCAGCCTCTCGGTCACGCCCGGGCAGATGGTGGCGCTGGTCGGGCGCTCGGGAAGTGGCAAGTCGACCCTGGCCAACCTGATTCCCCGCTTCTATCGCCACAACTCCGGCCAAATCCTGATCGACGGCGTCGACGTCGAGGACTACACCTTGCTCAACCTGCGTCGGCATATTGCGCTGGTGACACAGCAGGTGGTGTTGTTCAACGACACCATCGCCAACAACATCGCCTATGGCGCCCTTTCGACAGCGCCGCGGGAGGCGATCGCAAAGGCCGCCGAGGCAGCCTTTGCGAGCGAGTTCATTGACCGCCTGCCGGATGGCTACGACACGCTAGTTGGTGAAAATGGCGTGATGCTGTCAGGCGGGCAGCGCCAGCGCTTGGCGATTGCCCGGGCACTGCTAAAGGATGCACCGATCCTGATTCTCGACGAAGCAACTTCGGCACTCGATACCGAATCGGAACGTCACATCCAGGATGCCCTCGATCGGGTGATGGCCGGGCGAACGACACTGGTTATCGCACACCGCCTGTCGACCGTCGAAAAGGCTGACCAAATCCTGGTCATGGAACAAGGGCGCATCGTCGAACGTGGCACCCACTCGGAGTTGCTGGCCGCGAATGGCCACTACGCACGCCTGCACGCCATGCAGTTTCAGGACGATGCGGTATTAGCCAACGAAAAGGCTCCAGACAGCAAAGCGGAATAAGCAGTCAGCCATGGAGCCCTTCTTGCGAAAGTTATTGCGAAAGTTAACTTGATGAACACGAGCCGAGCACCCAGCACCGATATGGTTGGAGAAGCACTCAACACCGAAGGCTTCCAGATGATTCAGGATCTCACCCGAGAATTGGCGGGTGACTTTGCCTTTCCTACCTGCTTCGAAGCAGCCCTCCGCCTACGCCAAGCATTGCAGAATCCGGATCTGCCCATTTCCCGAATCAGCAACATCGTCAGCGGCGAACCCCTGGTTGCCGCCAAGCTGATGCAGTTGGCCAATTCAGCCCTCTACAAAGCCCACCACGCCCCGGTCATGGATCTCAAAGCCGCCATCGGTCGTCTGGGCATCGACATGGTACGTACCACAGCCCTGGCCATTGCCATGCGCCAGTTCATCCGTTCGAAAGAAATCCTGGTCTTTAACGACCTCGCTCTCGCACTCTGGGAGCATTCCCTTAAAACTGCCGCGGGTGCTCGCATCCTGGCCCGCAACCAAACGCTGATCAACCAGGATGAAGCTCTGCTGGCTGGTCTGGTGCACAACCTCGGAGCCTTTTTCTTGCTCGGCCGCGCAGCCCGGTATGCGAAGTTGCGTGCCGACCCGATGTCCGTGAAGCAACTCATCGCGCAGTGGCATGAAAGCATCGGGGTCACGCTGCTCAGCACTCTTGGCATACCCGGAGAAATCGTCGACGCCACCGTTGATCACAGCCAGCCGTGGTTAGTCCCGGAAACGATACTCACATTGGCAGACATTGTTTATATCGGCAACATCCTCACCGGCGCCCATGTTGAATGGCTTCATCAAGATTTTGACCTGCAGGGAGGCGGCTTCGAAGTCGTCCGCAATATCTTTGGTGGAATCCTGCCGGAAATTGAATCCGATGCACGGGCAATGCAGGTCATCTATCGATAAGGCCGGCTGCGATGATGAAGGCAAGGAGGCGTCCGGTTCAACATCTCTGTCCAGGGTCTGGAATTCTGCAGACACCGGATGGAGGCCGTTGAATCAAGCCGCCGGCAGGTGATCGTCAAGCCAGTGCCGGAGAATCGAAGCAGCCGGCCAGTTGCGCAGAAGACGGGCACGATCACGCCGCCATGCACGCGTATGTGCTCCCGGCAAACGATGCTGAACGACCGCATCAAGATCGATGAGCAGAATGCGCCCCGCATCCCACAGCAGATTCGTCGCCTTGAGATCCCCGTGGCTGATGCGCTGCCGGTGCATCGACTCGAACAAATTCAGCATGGCCCGTGCCTCTTCCGCAGGGGGGACCTGGTCGGGAGATAAATGCATCAGCAGATTCGGCCCCGGGCAATATTCGCAGACCAGCCAGGCGCGACGGCGCAGTGGCCCGCAGCGTTCCTCAATCAGCGCCAGCGGCGCCGGCGTCGGTATCCCGAGAAACTGCAGCCGATGCCCTTCCTGCCAGGAATGCCAGGCCCTGCTCGGGCGCCACAGGCGGCCAAGCGCGTGACTCACCCCCTTGAGGTTGTAGCGCTTGATCAGCAGCATGCGGTCGCCAACGAGCACACGGGAGACCGTGCAGGTACCACCGTCCTTCAAGGTCAGACCCGCGCTGATCGCGCAGTCTGGCGCATCGAGCAACGGCGCCAACACTTCTGCATCCTGACGCAGCACTGCGCTGAAGCGAGTGAAGCTCTGCTCGACAGCGAATAACGTGCAATCACGAACGGTCTTGGCCAGAAAATCACGCAAACGCCAAGCCCTAACGCGCGCGACCTGGCTGCGCAAGGCCGGCAGATCGGGCGACACTTCCCCCGCCCCAGCCCGATAAGCCGGCAGAAGTGCCGCCCACCGATCTTCCCATTCGACAGGCAACTGTGCCAGCAGCACGGCCAGATTGGCACAGGCGTCCGCCATCGGCATCGCTTGTGGCTGACTGACGACGCGCACCGCGTCGCCGTCGATGACTAGCAAGCGACCGTTGTGGCGCAGAAAATTCGCCAGATGCAGGTCGTCCTGCACCAGCCCAGCGGCATGAAGACGCCCGACTAGGGTGAACGCCGGCGCCAGGAGCGACAGCGTTTCGTCGTCAGCGGCGGTGCGCCCGGCAACGCGTGACCAGCATTCGGCCAGGCTCTCGGCCGGATCAAGGAAGTCTGTCAACAGCGCATGACCGCCGCCAGCCATCGGCATGGCGGCGACCAGTGCAGGCGTCGGCAAGCCGGCAAAAACAAGGGCTTCGAGGCCCGCGCGTTCCTGCCGCCAGCGCTGCTCGCTGCGGCGCCCGATGAACAGCTTGGCGAGTACCCGGTTGCCGGCGAGTTCGGCCTCTCCGACCAGGCGCTTGCCGGGCAGCACGCGAAACAGGCGAAGCATTTCGAGCTGACGCCCATCGGCGAGCGCCACCCGAAAAGGCAGCGCTGGATGGCGACCAGCAGTCTGCAGGGTGCTGGCCAGGGTCAGTGCGTCCAGGGCCATCGTCGCTCACACAGGCCAGGCGTCATGGGCAGGGTCGTCAGGGCAGGGCCGCCTTCTCGCGACCTGCAATAAAGCGCACGATCGGCGCCGCTGTAGCCCTTGACGTAGTAGCGCCTGCCTCCGGCGCTGACGCTCAGCACGCGGCTTAGAGAGTCATGGGCAATCAAGTCGCCTTCAAGCGCAAAAACGCGATCGATCTCACCGAAAATGGTTGCGACGACGCTGGCAGCGTCTTCGGGATTCAGGGAGCAGTTGATCATGTCATTTCCCCCGCGGCGGACTTGCGTGCGAAACGCGTCTGCAAACGTTGTTGTTCGCTCGCCAGCGAGGCGAGCAATGGGGCCTCCTCGCGCAGCAACAGGCGTAGCGGCCGAACAAAATACGCGGCCAGAAAGCACAACAGGTCACGTTTCGTGAGGCCGATGTCGAGTACCGAAAAATAGAGCGCGGCAAGGTCTTTGTCGCGCCAGCGGCGTGGCGTTCTGGCCCGGAGCTGGGCGCGATGCAGATCGATCAGCGACAGCCTGAAACTCTCCGGCGTCGGCTTCGGGTCGAGGTGCAACAGGAAGTGGCAGAGATAGAGGTCTCGATGGTTGACGCCACCCTGGTGCATCCGCCTCACCGAATCGGCCACACGCCTGATCAGCGCACGTTTCAGGCGAATCGCAGGAGGATTGTTCGCCCAGCCGAGACAGTAGTCCTCGAGACTGACCGTCGGCGTCAGTTCTTCGGTGACGATGAACGAGAGTTGCCGCGCCGGGTTGCTACCGCGCCGGCCGAAAGCGACGGCATGCATGCTGTCGATACCGAGTTCCTGCAGCCGTCGGATTGCCTGCCACTCGTTCTGTGCGCCGAGAACCGGCAAACGCAGCGAGAGGAGATTTTTGAAAATCTCCCCCCACCCGATGCCGCGATGGATCTTGACGAAATAGCCACGGCCTGCAATCTCGTTGCGCAAGGTGCGGCGCCCCTCCAGTTCGCGAAACACCTGGCCTTCGAGCGCCTCGACGGCGGAAAAAGGATCCTCGCTCGCCCACAGCGAGCGAAAGGGTTCTTCGAGACACAACTCGTCAGTGCTCATTGCCGGTCTTTGAGGATCACCTCGGCCGCCCGTTCAGCATTGCAGTAGATGTCGGCCTGATCGGCAAAAGCCAGTCCGTTCTTCTGCCAACGCCGTCGCGCCGGCAAGTCATCGAGCATCTGCACCAAGTATTGATCCAGGCACACTTGCTCGAAAGGCTCGGGAACGACCAGACCGGCGTCAGCCTCGGCAATGTAATGCGCGTAACCGCAAACGGCGGTGGTCAACACCGGCAGACCGGCAACCACCGCTTCGAGAAGCACCGTGCCGGTGTTCTCGTGGTAGGCGGGATGAATCAGCAAGTCGGCACCGAGCAGAAAACGCGGAATGTCGCTGCGCCCGCGCAGGATGCTGACACGTTCGGCCAGTCCGAGGGCACGCGCCTGACCCAGGAAGAGTCGGGCATCGTCATCACCGATGGCGATCAGCCGGCAACGACCGCGGAGCACGGGGGGCAAGGCGGCGAGTGCTTTCAGGCTGCGATCGAGCCCCTTGGTCTTGAAGCCGGAACCGATCTGCAGCAACAACAGATCCTCCTCCTGCAGAGCGAATTCGTCGCGGAATTCGGCCCGGATTGCCGGGGCCTCGGCTGGCGCCCGCCGATCCTGGGCGATGCCT
This sequence comes from Candidatus Accumulibacter cognatus, assembly GCF_000584975.1. Classification (NCBI taxonomy): domain Bacteria; kingdom Pseudomonadati; phylum Pseudomonadota; class Betaproteobacteria; genus Candidatus Accumulibacter; species Candidatus Accumulibacter cognatus. Next base: position 6,213 of record NZ_JDST02000012.1, read on the forward strand.
GGCGGCAGCAGATGGAAGCGCGCATCGGGGGTGCCGTAGTATTTCTGGAAAAGCGGTTTCTGCCGCGGTGAAATCAGCAGAATCTCGGTTTGGCCAGGCGCTGCAAAAACCGCACGCTCGTAAGCCGAGAAATGGCGGTAACGCGCCGTCATCCGGTAGAATGGATTGCGCAGCATGCGCGTCCTGGCCTGGTCTTCATAACAGGGGTCGGCAGCAAAATAGACGTCGAGGCCCGGCATCTTGTTGAACCCGACGACCCGATCGGCCGGGATTTTCGCCAGATCGATCCCGATCCAGGAACTGAACTTTGCATAGCGGCGAGGATTGGTCAACGCTCGCACCGGCACCCGTACCACTTCGAAACCGGCCGGGATATCGCCTCGCCATTCCAGTGTGTACACCCGAATGACATGGCCGCGCGCCTGACAGGCGAGCGCGATGCGCAAGAAATCCCGTTGCAGGCCACCATACGGAAAGTATTTATAGAGGCAGAAGGCAATCAGCATCAACCCCTGCCCCCACCATTGCTGCCCGCCGCGTGCTGCGGCGCATCTTCGCCCACACTGGTCGGCGCCGCCCCCGACGGCGTGCTGCCACGACGCTGCTTGTAACGGTTGTAACCCCAGAGATACTGCCCTGGGCACTGGCGAATCAGATGTTCGATCTCGTGGTTGATCTGTTGCGCACGCTCCTCGATGGTACCGTGGATCGGCTGCGTCGGTTCCTGCAGGTGGAAATGGTAACCTGCTCCCGCAGGCAGTCGTTCAGCCCAGACCATGATCACGCTGGCACCGCTCTCGACCAGCCGTGCCGCCAGAGTCATCGTATAGGCGGGTCTGCCGAAGAAGTCGAGCCAGCGACCTTCGCCCGCTTTTGGCGCCTGATCGGGCAGCATGCCGACGGCTTCGCCGCGTTTGAGAGCCCTGATCAGACTGCGTACCCCGGACAGATCGGCAGCCGCCAAATGTAACTGGGCACGCGCCCGCCCGGCTTCGATCATGGCCTGCAGCCAGGCCTGCCGGGGTGGCCGGTAAAGCACCGTGATCGGAGCATGCGTGGACAGGTATTGCGCGGTGATCTCGAAACAGCCGAGATGAGGCGTCAGGTAGAGGATCCCCTTGCCGCGTCGGGAAGCGGCTTCCACCAGTTCCCAGCCGGATATCTCGACGACACGCGCCGCTGTCTCGGCAAGCGGTCGCAGCCAGATTCGGGCCAGTTCGAGCGCGCCCTTACCGGCTTCGCCGATGGCCGTCGAGCGCATCCGTCGGGTTTCGTCCGCACCGAGTGCGAGCAGCATATTTTCGCGCATGTGCCGACGATAAGTCGGCGACAGCAGCCAGGTCAGCCAGCCGAGGAACGTGCCGAGCACATGCAGCCACGCCAGCGGCAGGTGGCTGAGAAGACGAAACAGGGTGATCACGCGCGAGTCCGGATGTGAGAAAGTTGGCAGCGGGCGGTCAGAACATTTTGACCCGCCGAGAAAAGTAAAATTATAATTATCCATCCGCCGAGTTAATCAGGACAACTTGCAGGGCGGAGGGCCGCTGAAGCGGCCACCAAAATACTGCTAAAGCGTCGTCAGCTCGCACCCCGAAGCCGGCCACGCAGCCGTTTCGGGGTTTTTCATTTGGAGCAGACCTAGCGTGAGCAAAGAGTATCTTTTCACTTCGGAATCGGTTTCCGAAGGCCATCCGGACAAAGTTGCCGATCAGATTTCCGACGCCATCCTCGACGCCATTCTGGCCGACGATCCGCCGGCCCGGGTCGCCTGCGAAACCCTGGTGTCGACCGGTTTGGTCGTCATCTCGGGCGAAATAACCACCAAGGCCCATATCAATTATCGCGAAATCGCCCAGGAGGCGGTTCGCCGCATCGGCTACGACGACTCCGAAATCGGCTTCGACTACAAAAGCTGCGCAATTCTGACAGCAATCAACCGTCAATCGCCGGATATCGCACAAGGAGTCAACGAAGGGCAGGGAATCGACCTCGACCAGGGGGCTGGTGACCAGGGGCTGATGTTTGGCTACGCCTGCAACGAGACCTCGTCATTGATGCCGCTACCGATCCATTACGCGCACCGGATCATGCAGCGCCAGGCCGAAGTACGTCGCGACGGTCGTCTGCGGTGGCTGCGGCCGGACGCCAAGAGCCAGCTCACGGTCAGATATGCCGATGGCCGACCGGTGGCGATCGACACTATCGTCGTGTCCACGCAACACAGTCCAGACGTATCACATGCCCAGATCTCGGAAGCCGTGATCGAGGAAGTCATCAAACCGGTGTTGCCGCCGGAACTGCTGACTGGCAAGACCCGTTATCTGGTCAACCCGACCGGCCGCTTCGTGGTCGGCGGCCCGCACGGCGACTGTGGTCTGACCGGCCGCAAGATCATCGTCGATACCTATGGCGGTGCTGCCCGGCATGGCGGCGGCGCCTTCTCGGGCAAGGATCCATCGAAGGTCGATCGCTCGGCGGCCTATGCGGCTCGTTACGTGGCGAAGAACATCGTCGCCGCCGGTCTCGCCGAGCGCTGTGAAGTGCAGGTCGCCTACGCAATCGGCGTTGCCCGGCCGGTATCCTTGATGGTCAACACCTTCGGCACCGGCAAGGTCAGTGACGAACTCATCGTCGAACTGATCGGCAAACACTTTGACCTGCGTCCCAAAGGAATCATCCAGTCACTCAACCTATTGCGCCCGATCTACCGAAAGACCGCCGCCTATGGCCATTTCGGTCGCGACGAACCCGAGTTCACCTGGGAGGCCATCGACAAAGCTGCGGCGCTGAGAGCGGAAGCGGGTCTGTAGCCTGCAGGCCTATGACAAAAGGGGCAATTGTCCCCCTCGCGACATCAACCCAGGCACGGGCACGGCGGATTGCGAGTTTATGATCCGCCGTATCGTGCGTGCTGCACGGGTGCGGGGACTGCAACTATGTCGCCCTGCGCCGGGCAAAACAAGACTCAGCGATGCTGGACTATCCGACTGTTTACGCTTCCACTCTCCTCGATCGTCTCCTCCCCTACTCCGAACCCTCATCATCGATGCTCCCGGTGGTCGGATGCGCGAGCCACTGCCGCATTGACCCCTGCCATCCTGCCCGCACAAACGCCCGCCGCCGTTTGGAAATTTACTGGCTTGGCGATAGACTTGACTGAAAGGGAGAGACCATGACCAAGCATGTTGAAAACCTGATTCTTGGACATTCAGGTACATTACGCGCAGGGCAGGACCGTTTGGTGCGCCGTGGCCAGTGCCAGATCACGGAACCTTGTTCATGAGGCGTCGTGACACGATAGTTCGTCGTGCCTTTGTTCTTGACTCACGCCAGCTTGGCGGCCGTGTGGTCATCGGCGCCGGTTTCAAGTTCGCGGGCATCGCACTGCGCACATTGATCACCTTCGGTTCGCTCGCAGTCCTGGCGAGATTGCTCGAACCCGCGGACTTCGGCTATGTCGCGATGGCCACGGTGGTGACCGAGTTCGCCGCGCTCTTCAGTACTTTTGGGATGACCAACGTGCTGACCCAGCGTCAAGTCATCAATCGTTTGCAAATCGACACCGTATTCTGGGCATCGTTCACGCTGGGTGCCGTCTTGTCCGTCTTTGTCTTCGCCGTTTCCTTCCTGATGGGCTGGCTTTTTGCCGAGCCGCGCGCAGGCGAGTTGATGCGCGTGCTTTGCTTCAGCTTCCTGCTTGGCGGCATGACCAATGTGCCGAATGTCCTGCTGGCACGTCTCATGATGTTCCGTACCGAGTTCTGGATTCAGAGCCTAGTGAATGTGATCCGTGCGCTGGTTGCGATTGGCATGGCCTACGGCGGCTTCGGCGCCTGGAGTCTTGTCAGCGGTGCGCTCGTTAGTGCGGGCATGACCGTCGTTCTCGGGTTTCTTGTGGTGCGCTACGTTCCACGTTTCAGATTCAGTTGGCACTATCTGAGCACCAGCTGGAAAACCAGCGGGATTTATCTGAGCGCGGGTCTCCTGTATTACGCCAACATGAATATCGATCTGTTGATGGTCGGCCGCAGCCTGGGAGCGGTCTCCCTGGGCTACTATCAGAATGCCAGGTCACTGACGGATGAAATACGTGCTCGGATAGCCGCACCACTGCAGCAGATTCTATTTCCGGCATTCTCGAGCATTCAATGCGAGATGGAGCGACTTCAGCAGGTGTTCATCCGCAGTGCGCGCGTTATTGCAACGCTGATACTGCCGGTTGGTTTCGGTGTTTCCGCGATGTCCGCCGATATCGTGCCGGTCCTCTACGGCAACCAATGGCTAGAAATGATTCCGCTCGTGTCGACGTTTGGGCTGAGTGCAGCCGTGCGTGGTTCAACGGCAATTTCAAGTCCCCTCCTCAACGCCAGCAATCGCGTCGGTCTGGCATTAAAGTACAACGTGATTGGTTCGCTTCTGTTCTTTACGGGAGGGCTGGTGGGACTGCAGTTTGGCGTTGAATGGGTGGCTCTCGCTGCCCTTTTCGCTTCAGTCTATACCCTTGTCCCTTTGCGAGTGGCGATCGGCATCCTCGGGCTCTCAACGAGAGATCTGCTCTCAATTCTGGGCGCACCAATCGTGGCAGCAAGCGTACTATGGGGCGCGATTGCTGTCGCCCGCCCCCTGACCTTGGCGATTGGCACCTCACCGATCATGATGCTCGTTTGCCATGCAACCATCGGCCTGCTTACCTACCTTCTGGTTCTCTTGATTCTTTCCCGGCAGCATATCAAGGATTTCCAGGATGTACTCAAGCAGATTCTCCACGTCAGGCGTGCTCGTATTGGCGGCTAACGATGATGGCTACGCCAGCGACTCCACAGTTACTCTTGCCCATGCAAGCGATGACCATTTTCCTCCCCTCTTTCCCTCCCCTGTCTGCGGATGAGGCGAGATCCGCGGGTCGCTGGCGAGACGTCTACATTCACAGGCGGGGCATGCTAACAGGCTGTAGTCTCAGCGAGGAATGTGTCGACGGCATTCGGAAAGTCCCTGGTGAACGGCTACAACCAAGCTACAGTCCGAGGCGGAAATGAGTATCGAGTCGTTTACTCACTTGGCACGACTCACTGGTGCGGTATCCCCTCCTGCACCTGGACTTTACGACGGAAGTTGGCCAGGCTTGTTGCGTCGCGGACTGCAAATCGCAGTAAATGCTGTCGAACTGCTTCGCTCTCGTGGAACATTCGTGGCTGTTCACGGGGCAGGAGTTCCTATGGCGATTGGACGGGTCCGCGCGGACGAACGGCTAAGTGTGCGTGCCCTACTGAGCGGATCATGCATACTGCGCGACGCCCGACTCACCCTACTGGCCGATCGACTGGCAATTGATAGGAACACCCAACTCGAACTCTTCCTGGCCACCGAAGATGTTCTTGTCGTTTTTGGCGAGCGGTCGGGCGCCACCCTGGCCATTCACATCAGCGCTAACGAAGATCATCTGAGCCGTCAAAGGCAAGGCCTGGAAACGGCCCGCAAAGTCCTTGCTAAATGTCATGCCGACAATTTCATCCCGCGGGTTATCGAATGGCGCCGGGTTGATGGCGCGTGGGTCTTATTTCAGGAACGGCTTGGGGGGCGCACCGTCAATCCAGCCCGCCTTTCGGAACAGGCGCTGGAGGGATATATAGAGGCTGCGCTGAAGCCTCTGTTATGGCTTGACTCCCTTGCAGAACCTTGTGACGAGGGTGCAGATTTCCAAATGATCTTCGACGGACTTCGAAACCTCGAATGCCACTCGGCTCTCTCTGCACAGATCAGACGGCCGCTCGAAGCCTTGCGGAGCTGGCCCGAGAGACGGAATTTCCGAACGGTGCTCGCTCATGGCGACTACTGGTTTCAGAACCTGCTTTTTGCCGAAGATGACTCACCCGCGCTAAGCGGCATTATCGACTGGGAGCGCTGCCGTATGCGTGCTCTACCCGGAGCTGATGCCCTGTACCTGGTCGCGTTCGGTTTCTCGCACTGGCGCGGTTGCCCTGAGTTTCAGGTGCTGTGTGACCTCTGGGACGACCGCTGCGAGCCATTCCTTAGACGGCTGATCGAACGGGTGTGTACAGCCTTTCGCATGTCGACTGACGACTTGCGTTTTGTTGCCATTTTGATGTGGCTCATGCACTTGCGGCTGCGAGGGCCATGGATGATGGAGTGGCCGGCAGCTAAACACCAGGAGTGGGTCACCTTGCCAGCAGCCAGCGCTGGACGGTGGTTGAGCCGTACCGGGTCGTAAAATCGATCACATGCATAAAGGGGACAATAGTGAATCATGATCACAACGTAGGGAACTCGGGGTGTCACTTGCTCCCTTTACTATCTTTTCGACCTAACCAGTTGAGATACGAGTATCGGTCGTCAATCGCCGGTTACGCGCACAATTTCGAGCGCGACCTCCAGATGTTCGTATTATGGGAAACCTCCCGCGAGCACTGGCCAGCCATTCTTGATGACATTCAAAGCCGTTTTGTTGTACTCGACGTGCGGTACATTGCGTGGCCCGAACAAGAAGTGGACGATTGTTTCCTGCGCCTGTATGGGATGCCGCCAGAGGGCTCCTCAAATGGCGCTCAGGGGTTCAAACGGAGGCAAATCTGTGGATCTGGGCCCTTTGCCCTCGTAGTCGTAGAAGATACGGCTCCCGTCTATGTGTACGCCCGGACCTTCTCCAAGAAGGTCGAACTGGTTAACCGCTCCGTTGTTGCTGCCAAGTCTCAGTACCGCGAATGGACCGGAGGAGGCTTCCGAATTCACTCGAGCAACTCGCTCGGGGAATTCTTTAGAGACATGAGCCTGCTGGTTGGCACTATCGAACTCGAGCGGTTGCTGGACCTTCATGAACCATTCTCGGATGTGCCCAGCACGGTATCAGCGAGTCTGGCCGGTACCGGCGGATGGGAATCACTCGCGGTGCTGTTCAGACACCTGCTACGTTCAGTGGACTACGCGGTCCTGCGCAACTTCGAGGAGTTGCCGGCAGATCTGCCCAGTGGTGATGCCGATATAGACGCACTGTGTAGGTCAGCGCACGAGTTTTCTGCTGTAGCCAATGCCAATATCCTGGTCGACAAATGCGGCAAATTCTCATGTGTCACACAAGTAGGGGGCATGCCACTGCAATTTGATCTGCGCTCGGTCGGGGACAACTATTACGATACGCGATGGGAAGCCGACATGCTTGCACGTGCGCAGGTGCATGGTGACTGCGTGATGGTCCTCGCCCTCAACGACCACTTCTTCTCGCTCATGTATCACGCGAAAGTCCACAAGAGAGAGACGAAGGCCATCTACCGCGAGCGTCTGACCCGGATAGCATCCGAACTCGGCCTCTCACAGTTCGAGGGCACGGACATCACTGCCGATGACACGGCAGCCGAGTTGCTGGCCGGGTTTCTGGTTGCTAACGGCTATGGATATACAGCACCTTTGGACATATGGGTGCAATTGAATGCCGATTTTGTGCGCCGTCTGCGTGCTCAGGGATCACTGTGGGCAAGAGAACTCATCCGTGACCGTCTGACCGTCTCCGCGGCACTGGCGCGCGCACCTTTGCTGTGGCGAGTACACCGTCAGTTGGCCGGGCCAGCAACACAGGCTATCCGCTTTCTGCGGAAACTAGCGTATCGATGATCGCCGACGGAGCGCAGTCAAATTCAGTGATCCTGCTGCTGCGATTCGGTCAGTGCTGTGGACTCCCCTCAGAAGGAGGATCGGCGGAATTGATCTCCGGGATTTCCTCGCCCGTCTGTTTGCTTTCCTTGCTTTCCTCGGCAATGCTTTCTGGTGGTGGTGGCTTTCTTATCGGCTTGATATCCGACAGATCACCGCCAAGTGATTGATATTGATCACGAAGCACTCTTGCACCAGGGCTGTATTCTAGTCCCGACTTTACCAGCTGCTTAGCCGCAACCTTCTGTCCCGATCGGATCAGGAACTCTGCCCAGGCTGAATAAGCTGGCCAATAATCCGGCTTAATCGCTCGAGCCCGGGCAAACGAAATGTTGGCATCTTGAAAATCCGAGCGTAGCAATTCCGCCTCGCCTTTCCGGGTAAGGATTTCTGGGAGCAGAACGAAATCCCTCGCATGCCCATCGACGTGCCTGATAACAAACTGGTAATCCGCAACAACCGTCTTCAGCAGGAATTTTCTTTCGCTTGCTGACGTTCGGCTACGAAGGGCACGTTGAAGATTGATCTGCCCCCAACAATAATGGTGAATGGCCTGGAAGCCCTCCCGACCCAGTCGCGCCTCCCACTGTAGTCTTTCGGAGGTATTATGTTTCGGGAAGAGTTGAGCGTAGGGGCAATAGGGCGGAATCAGCGCCATCTCTTCCTTGGTGATATCACCCGCGGGTTGGGCTGAGGCGACAGTCAACATCCCCATGAATATTGATACAAATACTATCACTCGCAACTTGAACGCAGAGAAGCACCCTCTCGAGATCATGCTCCTAGACTTCATTTCTTCTCCCATGTTCCACTCTCGGTCATCCTTCTCACACTTCAAGAAGTCTCGTCTACTCGGCGCGACCAAGCGTCAACCGCGCAGCAAGCCGGACCACATTCCTTGCATTGCATGCGAGCTTGTTTGCGAATGAATAAGTGGGCAAAGAGGTCGGAGAACTCGCAATCGTGTCGTAGCGCTCGATGTATTTTCGCTTCAGTACCGCGAGGTCATAGTGTTCAAGCACGATTTTTCTGCCACGTTGCCCCAGCGCCGCCAGAGTTGACCGATCCGTATCGCGAAGGGCTTTGGTCAGAGCGCCGGCCTGACGCATGTCGATGAAGATTCCTTCCTTGACAATGGCGCGCTGATTCCTGTGATTGGTGCAGATCACCGGCAGACCCATTGCCATAGCCTCAATGTAGACAATTCCAAAGGTCTCAAAAACAGAACCGAGGGTAAACACATTCGCGGCGGCGTATGCCTTGGGCAAATCGCTGTGCTGAACCTTGGTGAAAATGATTCTTTCACCCATCAGGCGCTTGCCAAGGGCCTTGATCTCGGCGGTGTCCTTGGTTTCCTGGCCGACGATCAGCAGATACGCATCCTTAATGGCCGAGACTTCTTTGACGACATAATCCATGCGCTTGTGCCCATAGGCGATAGCGCCGACGCTGATCACTACAAATGCATTCTGCGGAATGTCATGCTGGGATCTAAAATCAGAAACCACCTCAGGGTGAAAAACGCTGACATCCACGCCATGTGGAATCATAAACGACTTGCCTTTGGCACTATAAGACAAATTGAGTTCGGTATGTTCCTGAACGAAATCACAGCGCGGCAGGTCTCTGGCAGGTATTGCTCCACCGTTGGAAAACAGGATCTTCGGGGTAGACCTGAACAAATGACGATTATCATAAATGATGTTGCATACTTCACGTTCCAGGCAATGAACGACATCAAACGCCCCTTCTAGTAAGGGTTTAAGCGCGGCATAGGCAAAAGTTTCGCCCTCTATCCGGCAGCGCTCTCCTTCAGCAATTGCCGCGGCCCACTTGGGAGACGCCACGACGTGAACGTGATCAAGACATCCGGCATTGCGCGGAATATTGTCAATCACCCACTCCCTCGGCGCAGACTTGCCCCCACCCTTGAAGAGAGTAATGTCAACCGAGTCTCCCAAAAGTGTGAAGAGATCACGTGCAAATACTTCGTGCCCACGATAGACATTGCCCAATCCGGAACATAATAGTGCAACTTTCATTCTTCATTTCACCTTGAGAAAAGTCTCGACCGGCGCAGATCACCCATGCAATATCTTTGGTTACTTTTGGCTAAACAAAGATCCTGCAAAGGTGCTGATGAGCACTTTCCATCCCTTTGCATGGGTAAGGTCGATACGTAGTGCCGTCAGGGCAGCCTGCCGGGCACGAATAAAATTACCGGCAGTAAGGTGGACACACGCGAACTCGCTCCAGGTATTTGCCAATGCACGATCCACGTCCGCCTTGCGTGCGCTGCTGCCGTCTGGCGAGAGGTAACCCCAGCGTGCCAAGGCACGGCTGATCACCAGGCCACGATGGTTCTCCTGGACAATTGACCTTGTAATACTCGTGGGATGCAGCCGATACAGGGCATACGGGAATGCCACATGCAGAATCTGGGTTACGCGGGAGATGCGCAACCAAAGATCATAGTCTTCACCAATCCGCAGGCTTTGATCAAACGGGCCTACTTCAGAGAATACCGATCGATGCACCAACACGGTCGATGTCCACACTGCACAATCAAGTAACAACTGAGGATAGATCCAGCCGCTCACGCCGAGCCAGCGCTTGCGATCACCCGAGCGCCTTTGCAATGCCGCCAGAAAGGCGGGTTCCGGCGAAGGTTCAGTGCTGGTCCAAAACTCGAAGGCAGTGTGACACATGCGCGTGCCGGGTATGGCACTTAGTGTATCCCACTGTGCCTGCAGCTTGCCTGGCAACCATATGTCATCAGCATCAAGGAAAGCGATCCAGTCGCCCTGTGCGCATGCGATGCCATGGTTGCGCGCGACAGCAATGCCCTGATTGCGCTGCTGCACCAGCCTGACCTCGGGAAAACTGGCACAAATGAGCTCGGCCGAGCGATCCGAGGAGCCATCATCGACCACCACCACTTCGAGATTTGGCCAGTCCTGCGCGAATACGGAGGAAATCGCGGAGACAATGTATCGTTCTGCGTTATAGCAGGGAATGATGACAGAAATCTTGGGGGTCATTGACATCGGTTTGCATGGACGTGTTTAAGCAACGGCACGGAATATCTGGACAGGACCCCAGATCGATTCATCATGACTCGATGCGCCTTGCTTCTCTCCCATCATGGACACGCCATCTGTCCCGATCGAAGCTGCTCATTCTGCCACAAGTTCCTGATGAGTCTTGCGCCAAAGCGAAGTCGGGTTTTGTCCCAGGGGGTAAAGCGGGGCAGCTGCATGAGGTCGCACCGAGAATCGGCGACTCCCCATGCTGTCGTGACGGCTGCATCAAAGCCCAGGCCGCGAACGACCTCGGCGTCTCCAGCACGATAATCGATATTGGGTTTTCCGTTGGGGTAGGCAAACAAGCTGACGCGTTCCTGTAACAGCGACTCCAGGAACTGTTGGCTGTCGAGAATCTCGCTGCGCACTTCATCCGGCTTCAGACAGGCGAGAATCGGGTGTGTGACGGTATGCGCACCAATCAACATGCCGGCCCGGCGCATGGCCCTCACCTGCTCCGAGGTCAGCATCAGATCATTCGGCAACCTGACACCGGCGACTGCAGCAATGTAATCTACCGTCCTGCGACGTTCTGCAGGCTCCCGATACTTGATCTCATTGAGGATGTTCATGATCGCCTGACGAACAGTGACAGCCGAATTCAATTCGTGCACTCCCAGACCTTCTTCAGAAAGATCCAGCCGCGATTTACCGCAATGGCTGACTGCCTCAATCACCGTGTCGTTCCACATCCGTCCACCATCAAGAAAGCCTGTCGCCACGAAGAAGGTTGCTGTCAGACCATGATCTCTGAGGATCGGCATCGCGACCGTGAAATTATCCGCATATCCATCATCGAAGGTGATGCAGGCTGCGCGCGCGGGCAAGGTACGGTCAATCAGTCGAGCAATCGCCTGGTCAAGAGGCAGGACATTGAACGACTCCTTCAGCCAGGTCATCGCGCGTGTAAAATCATTCGCATCGATGTCCCAGGTACGAATGGCATCCCGATGGGCGAGAACACGATGAAAGATCAGGATCGAGAGTCGTCCACGAACCCCTGCCGGGGATAGTGCATGGGCGAGAGTTTTAATGATCATGTCAATTTATTTGCTGCCGGATGGGGTGCAGCGGCAGCAGTAATGGGTTTTCCGGAACCAAAAGCGCCGACTTTTTCCTGGTGCCATCCCCCCTCTCTAATCCACCGATCAGTCACGACAAGAACCACCAGAATGTTGTAAGGCAAGTCAAAATAGGCCAGTTGGAGGAACGCGCCACCCGCCAGATAGCCGACCATGGAGACCTGACACATGCCGGCAAGATGATAGGTCCATGCCATCTCTGGCCGATCCCTAGCCTGCCGGCGTATCCGGGCTGCGCAACGAAAGGTTAGCCACCATAACAACAGGAACAGGAACAGGCCACCATAACCATGCTCACCAAGTATCGAGAAGTAGATGCTGTGTGCCACAGGCGTTCCGACACTTTCCGCAGGAGCATATACCGCATAATTCAAGGGTGTATAGAGATCGAAGCCGCCGCCCAGCAGGCGGTGATTGGCAACATTAGCGCAGAACCGCCATGCGCCAAGTCTGGATTGCGCAGAGTTATCCTGTTGATATGTCTCTATCGTCCGCATCCGTTGTTCCCACGAACTGGGCATGAACGCAATCAAACCGGCGGCGATGACAGCGATGGCCACTCCATTCACAACTTTTCTCTCGGATCGATACCACAGCACCAGCCCCATCGCAGAGATCGCCAGGAATGCCCCTCTCGACTGCGATCCCAAGGCCGAAAGCGTGCACAGCAACATCAGCGCTAGCAAACCGAGGCGAAAAACGAGGCGGGTTGCGACCATCCGCAGGTAGTTGATCAGAGGGATGGTCATGATCACCGCCACGGCCAGGGCGTTATTTTCTTCAATAAAGCTGCCTGGAGGCCCCCAAACCCTGGAGCCTCCTCCTGTGAGAATGGTAAAGATGCCACCCTTGAACCCATAGTATCCAATCGAGAGAACAATGATCCAGATGAACATCTCGATGTGTTTGCGTGTTTGCAGAGCAATCAAGGCGACAACAGTCATGATCTGGATCTTCATGACCTTATTGAGCTGGCTCGATGAACCGATTGGATCAATGGCGAAAACCGTCGTCAAACACATCCACAGGACCAGGAGCAGAAGGACAATGACCGGAGGAGTCCACGGCATGCGCAGCTTGTCGCGTGTGAAGACCATCGAGAGTAGCGCAGCACCGGCAGCCACGGCAGCAATCGGTGCGTTGAGGATGAAGCCAAAGGCCAGTTTGTGGGGATTCATGAGGCTGATCCATGTCCACAAAATCACGGCGATCCAGGTATGAGCGATTGCAAAAGGCAGGGCTGCGATGATGATGCCCAGTATCAGCAGGTCACGCATCCGTAACTTTCTCAACACCCACAAGGGGTTTCACGTGGCTGACGACGTAGCGGAACTTTCCGGATGCTTCGCTGGCAATTTCACTGACCTTTTCGATGCGAACATCCACGTTTCTGCCCAGACGCGCCTTGAAATCGCGCACGATACGATCCTCCGACACCTGGCCAAAAGCCGATCCGGTAACGACCTTGACGACCGTTTGATCGATGGACACCTGCTCGATTCTGAAACGCTCGACACCAGGCAGGTCACGAACCGTATAAATCAGCGCCAGCCCGTGCATCACGGTACCATCCTGGGCGATCACAAAGTCTGTGGTGCGCCCCTGTACCTCTTCCAGAACAGGCAGGTTGCGGCCGCAGGGGCAGATCCTGTCGCTCAGGAGACCGATATCGCCGGTGCGGTAGCGGACAAAAGGGAAATCCGCTGTCGCCAGGTGTGTGACAACGATTTCGCCGGGCTTCCCGAGCCCTACATGCCTGCCATCCGGACCCACGGTTTCGATCACGATGTCCTCGGCACTGATGTGCAGACTACCGGAAGGACACTGGTGCGCAATGAATCCAGCATCGCGGGCACCGTAACCGTTGGCCACCGGGCAGGCAAATACTTCGCTGATCAGGGTGCGCTGCTCATCGTAGAGCTTTTCTGAAGTCACAAATGCGACACGGATACCCAGCCTGCTCATTTCCAGGTGTTTCTGCTGCGCATGGCGGGCGATCAGAGAAAGGCTCGATGGGTAACCGAAAAGCATTGTCGGACGCCGGGTTCGGATGGTATCCACAAAGCGATCGAGGTTCGTCGCTGACATTTCAAAGGCCGGCAGCAAATGGCTTCTCATCAGCCCGTCGCGCAGACGTCGAATACGGTCTTGCGCACCCAGTTCGATTGGGCTCCCCCAGACCACCAGTTCGCTATCGCCGATGTCAACGTCCCACCAGCGCGTGGCGCGCCACTTGGCGGCCACGTCGTGGCTCTTCCTCGCCCGGCCCATATAGAAGATCAGCGGCTCACCGGAAGAACCACCAGTGTTGTAGCGCGTCAGCGGACCGTGACTGTCTGCCTTGAGTCGGTCGACGTTGACGCGAATGTCGTGTTTGTTCAGTAACGGCAAGGCGGACAAGTCATCAATACTGCGCACCGACCTCGGGTCGAAGCCAAGACGCCGGAACAAATCCCGGTAATAGGGAACGCGCAGCCCAATGTCGGCCAGGAAGTCGCGCAGACGACCCGTGCGATAGTCAACCAGTCGATCCGCTGACCACCACTGGCTTTCCTCAAGCCTCTTGCGCACGGCCACTGAATCGTGCCCTTTGAGACGCTCATGCAAGGGAAAGAGGAAATGTGAACACATGGCTGTATACAAGTTCACGAGCTTCTCCTCGCGGCAAGCCGACGACAAAAAGCACCTGGTTGCGTTCGCACCTGCAAACGAATACACCGCATTGTCGCCCGCACCTGTCCGGCTTTTTCTCCATCCGGCGAGGACGCTGGTAAGCACCGCACCATTTCCCGAACCCTGGCGGGTTGGTCAAGCCATCGTAGTCGCAAACCAAGGATTCCCCGCTGAACCATGTCCGCCATCCTGTTCTTCAGTGCTCTACCACCGACCAGCCACTAACCCGCAGCTGCTGTCAGCGACTCAGGCCCGGCTTGCGCAGCGTGACCATGATCCAGCCCCGGAGAAAGCGCAGGATCTCGAAGCGGCTGATCAATTTCTCGTAGCATGTGCCCAGGAAGAACAGGGCACCATTGAACATCAAATAGTTGGGGTATTGGCTAAGGTACTCGAAGTTCTCTACAGTGAACCCAGCCGAAGTCGCCAGATGTTCCACATCGGCACGAGTGTTGGTCCGATAGGCGGTCGGAAAAGTGTCCTCTTCCGCCCTTCCTTCCACCTGCTTGACGATCCTGCTATGGAAGCGGTTGGGAACCAGACGCGCAACCAGAGTACCGTAATCCCACATGTTGGCGGTCAGGAACACCAGCACGCCTCCCGGGCGCAAGACACGCGCGAACTCCTTGTACACTGCCGCGGGGTCAGTCAGATGTTCGAAAACGCTGCGTGACATGATGAGGTCCACACTGGCGTCGGGCAACGGCATGTCAGACAGGTCGGCATTATAGGTCTCGATCCCAGGAGGAACGTCGCTAAAGCTGACCAATTCGATCCCGATCAGACGGCGGGCACGTCCAAGATACTTTCTCAGGACCGGGACGGTACGCCCACAACCTGCGTCGAGCAATACGGAATCTGGAGTCAGTAGTTGCGTGACGTGCTCTTCGTACAAACGATAGGGATGAGGGCTATTGGCGTAGCATTTCCGCAGCAGTGTCTCGGAAAGTGCAGTCATGGCAAATCTCCATTAGTACGGATCACAGGGGTCAACTTACTCTTCGCTGCACCGACCCGCCGGTAAGCGTCCAGCCACTGCCCCCGTACTTGCGGCCAAGAATACTTTCTGGCTTGTGCCAGACCCGCCTGTTTGAGAGCCATAGCCAGGCCAGCATCCTGCAGGACACGCAGGACTTCTCGCGACATCGCCTCGTGGTCAGCGATCGGCACCAGCAAACCGTTGACTCCTTGCTCAACCAGGTCGGGGATTCCGCCCGCAGAAGTGCTGACCACCGGCACACCGCTGGCGAAAGCTTCGAGAATAGAGATCGGCATGTTGTCGACGGTGCTCGGATTGATCAGGCAATCCGCTGAAGAGTACAGCGCGGGAATGTCGGCGTTGTCGATGCGACCGGCGAAACATACGCTGTCCTGCAGACCAAGTTCAACAGTCAGTTGCTGCAGGTGTCCAAGCTCCGGCCCGCTGCCGGCGACAGTCAAGCGGGCGCCCGGAAATGAGGGCTTGACCCGGGCAAAAGCTCGCATCGCTGTCGGAATATCGTAGATCGCTTCGAGATTGCGGGTGACCACCAGATGTGGCGCGTCACCAAAACATCGTGGCGGGCTTGGAATGAATCGGGAAAGATCGACGATATTTGGAATGACTTCGGCAGTCAGCCCGTAGCGCGAAAAGACCCGCTGCAGAAATGCCGAAGGAGTGACTCTCAATGCTGCCCCGGCGAGCATGTTGAGTACGTTTCGCGGCGCTCCCGCAAAGAAAGTATCGGCATTCCCTCCCCGGTAGTTGATGATCACCGGCGTGCCACGCAGGCGAGCGATGACCATCGCCGGGGCGGCAAGCAAATGCCAGGCCCAGCCGGAGTTGGCAAGAACATGCATCACGCTCGCGCGCCCAGCCGCCAGCCATAGCTCCAGCAGATACGGCAGCAGACGGAAACCGGCGCGCAGCACCGGCAAATGACCCACCCAGGCCGGTCGATAGGGCGCGTTGGTGCGTACCAGTTCGACATCAAAGCCGTCAGCCCGCAGCAAACGAACGAGTTGCTCGCATTGATTCGCCATGCCACCAGACGGTGGCGGCAGCGGCCCAACCACACAGATCAGCGACAAGGGATCTCCACCCGTCACCTGCTTTACGACGCCTGCCATCTCCGTCACCCCTCGACACGCCGCGACAGTTCTCGTTTGGCCAAGACCCATCCAGAGAGAGCAATCAGCAGCGCCAGCTGACTCGTCATGTATGGCGCCAAGGATAACAGCGCGCCAGCCAGGATGATCAGACTGACCCAGACACTCAGATGCCAGCGCCGAGCGGAGTCCGACATGCGGCCTGTCCCTACCAGCACAATCCAAGCACTCTGGCCGCAATCGCTGGACGATTTGGAAGCCGGACCAGATCAAGCAGCACCTGCCCGGAACTGCATGATCTGGCCAGGGTATCCGCGACCGCCTGTCCGGCGAGCCCAATCACCAGCACCTCCGACTCTCGAATGACCTCCTCGAGTTCCGGCCGCATCATCTGCCCGATATGCGGCAGATGCGTCTGGATGAAGCTGCGGTTGGCTCCAAGTAGACTTGCCAGATGGACCTCCGGATCATAAATGGCCAGTTGCATCCCCTTGCCGATGAGTTGTTCTGCCAGCGTCACCAGCGGACTCTCTCGCAGGTCGTCAGTACCGGTCTTGAACGACAGTCCGACGAAACCGATCTTTCGCTTGCCGAGGGAAAGCAGTTTTCGCAGCGCCAGTTCCAGATGATTGCGGTTCGACTGCATGATGCCACCAAGCATCGGGATGTCCACGTCGTGGATCTTGGCAAGGTAGGTCGTCGCGCGCAGATCCTTCGGCAGACACGAGCCGCCAAAGGCATAGCCGGGCTTGAGATACGCCGTCGAAATATTGAGCTGTGTATCCTGACAGACCAGATCCATCACCTCGAAGGCATCGACGCCGAGAGCTTCGCAAAGGCGTGCCGTTTCATTGGCGAAGGTGATCTTGAGCGCATGAAAGTTGTTACAGCAATATTTCATCATCTCGGCGGAGCGAACCGAGGTTTCAATGAAGCGGCACGGCAAATTGCCAAACAGTGCGCGCAAGCGCTTGACAGGATACGCATGGTTGGCACCGACGATGGTGAACGGAGGTTTGTCGTAATCGCGAATCGACGATCCTTCGCGCAGAAACTCCGGCTGAAAGCAGAGAAAAAAACCTTCGCCATCCCTTTTACCGGATTTTTCTTCGATAATCGGCCGCAGCACGTCCTCAACCGTACCGGGCACCAGCGTCGAACGAAAGACGACGATGTGCGGCTCATGCTTGCCAGCGATCGCACAGCCCATCTCTGCCGCCAGACGCAGGATCGCCCCCTGATCTTGACTACCGTTGGATGCGGACGGCGTTCCAACACAAACCAGGGAAACCTCACTGTCGAGCACTGCCTGCTGCGCATCGGTGGTGACGGTGACGCGACCACTGGCCACGGCAAGGGCCATCAGGTCGACCATCCCCTCCTCGACCACCGGAGTCTTGCCAGCCATGATCAGTTCCAGTTTGGTCGCATCGATATCGACGCCGATCACCTCGTGACCATCACGAGTAAGACACGCCAGCGACACCGCACCGACATAGCCCAGACCGAAAATGCTAATTTTCATGCGAGTTTCCTTTTGCTTTGCGAGAAGTTCCTGATGCAGCGATCAACAATCTGGTCTAGTCTTGCCATCGAATTCGGCCAGGCATGGTTGCTGAGCATGCGCTGCCGTCCAGCCAGTGCCAGTCGCTGTCGTTCCGCCGGATCGTCCAGGATCCGCAGAATCGCTGCAGAATATTCTTCTGTTGTATCAGCAACAAGGAAATGCTTCACGGACTCGGCGTCGACGCCACCTGCGGCAACCCGGCTGGTCACCACCGGCACACCCATGGCCATTGCCTCGAGAATCTTGTTCTGCGTACCGCGGGCAATGTTGAGTGGCGCCACCATCAGCGCCGAGTTGCGAATGTATGGGCGAACATCGGGCACCGAACCGGTGACGGTGACACCAGGAAGATCACCCAGCTTTTGCATCTCTGGCGATGGATCGGCACCGACGATCAACAATTTGATGTTCGGCCGACAGCGCCTGAGCAAAGGCCAGATCTGCTCACAGAAGCGCGCCATGCATTCCTGATTCGGGTAGTAGTCCATCCGGCCAATGAAGCTGATGGTATCCGCGTCATAGGGTTCGTTGGAAGGGCAGAAAAACTCGCTATCGACACCGTTGGGAAACCAGTCGGTCGCCACGCCAGTGCCATAGCCTTCGAGTGTCTCCCACTCGGCGTGGGTGGTCGCCGTACAGAAATCGAACAGTCTGGCCAGACGTTTTTCAGCCGCCAGCATTTTCATGCCTTCCAGCCGATAGCCGAGGGAAAGCGGAAAGGGTTTGTAGTTGGCATACTCGAGCCATTTTTGCGAATCCATGTCACCGAAGTCGAGGATCTTTGGCACGTCGCGAACCTGTTCGACATACTGCGCGACCGATGAGCAATGGACAAAGATCAGATCCCACTGCTGCGCGCTCAATAGTCGGCTCACGCATTGCCGCAGCGACGCGGAATAGAAATAACCCATTGATGAAGGCTGCAGCACGGGAAGGCGGGCGACCATTCTCAGAGTCTGTACCGGATCAGAAACCTGAGCCATCTCGAACGCGGCACAGTGCGGTGCAATCCCGCGGCCTTCCTCTGCTTCCTGAGATGAACGCACGAGCGAACAGACCGTCACCCGATGGCCGCTGGCCGAGAGATGGCGGATCATGTTAAAAGGCCGGATTTTTCCGCCACGCTTGGGCGGGAATGGAAAACGGTGGCAGACGTAAAGGATGTTCATGCGACGTAGCTTTTCAGTTCTTCGGCAACGTTGCCCGGGTCTCGATGGTCGAGATAAATCCGGCTCCAGATCTCGAGGTTCATCAGGGCCAGCAGGATGTCGGTACCGTCCATGCGGTTGGCTGCGTGCGCTGCCACCAACTGGTCGACCGCCGATTGGCGGAACAGACCCCGTGCAGTCACCACATCGGCCGCCAGCAATCGACTCAGCAGGGGTGCCAGTTCGCGCTTCAGCCAGGCGCCCATCGGCGTGCCAAAACCACGCTTCTTGCGGTTAAGGATGTCGTCGGGCAGCAAATCAGCGAGCGACGCCTTGAAGAGATGTTTGAGCCGGCCATCACGCATCTTGATCGATGCCGGCATGGCCGCCGCCAGTTCGACGAGTTCATGATCGAGCAACGGCACCCGGCATTCAAGCGACACGGCCATGCTCATCTTGTCGGTGAGCAGCAGCAAATCGTCAGGTAGTTGCGTTTCGGCATCGACCGCGAACATGCGGTTGAGTTCGTCCGCATTACCGGCGGCAGCAAAAGCACGCGCCAGCGAATCGGACGCCGCCCCACCCGGTTCGATCAACAAAGCTGCGACTGCCTGTCGATCGAGCACCTGCAGGTAGCTGCGATAGCGTTCGTCGGCAGTCATTTCAGCGGATGCCAGAAAACCCTTGGCCAGGCGCAGCGTATTGAGAAACCCGGAGTGCCGATCGGCAGGCAAGTGCGCAGCCGCAAAACTCGCCGAACGCCGCAACCAGTCGGGCAAGCGCCGATAACGCTGGGCGTAATGGCCACCGAGGTAGCGGCGGTAGCCGCCGAACAGCTCATCGCCACCGACCCCGGACAAGATCACCTTGACATCCTGGCGCGCAAACTCAGAAACCAGGAAGGTGGTAATGAATGCAGTGTCCGACAAAGGCTCATCCATATGCCATAGCAGCTTTGGCAATAATGCGACGACGTCGGGACGAACGAGAATCTCGCGATGCTGCGTTGAAAACAGTTCGGCAACTCGACGTGCATAAGGCAATTCGTTATACAGTGCCTCGGCTTCGCCACCAGCAAAACCGATGGCATAGGTGCGTATCGGCTGCGGCGAGTGACGGGCCATCAAACCAACTACTGCGCTCGAATCGACGCCCCCCGAGAGAAAGGCTCCGATCGGGACATCGCTGACCATCTGCATGCGTACAGATTCCTCAAGCTGAGTCCGCACGGATTCGCTCCACTCGCTCTCGGAAATATCCTGGCGAACCCGATCGGGCAGCCGCCAGTAGCGCCATTCGTGCACCTGACCGCCTTCGACCGCCAGCAGCGTGGCTGGTGGCAACTTGCGAATTCCCCGGAAGATACAGTCAGGCGCGGCGACGTAGCCGAGGTGCAGGTAGTCGGCAACGACCTGCCGGTCAAGTTCTGCACGGACACCTGGCAAGGCCAGCAGGGCTTTGGCTTCACTGGCAAAGGCAAGCTGCTGCCCGTCCTGCAGCACGTACAGCGGCTTCACCCCGAGTCGGTCGCGGCCAATCAGCAAGCGACGCCGACGCGCGTCCCAGAGCGCAAAGTCAAACATGCCGTTCAACCGGTGGATGAAGTCGTCACCCTCGGCGTCATAAAGGTGCAACATCACCTCGGAATCGGAGCCGGTCTTGAAATGATAGTGCTTTGCCTGCAGCTCGCTGCGCAACTCGCGGAAGTTGTAGATCTCGCCATTGCACACCAGCCACAACGTTCCATCGGCATTCGAAAGTGGCTGGTGACCACCAGCCAGGTCGATGATCGACAGTCGGCGCATGGCGATGCCGCAGGGGCCATCGACGTGACTGCCTTCATCATCGGGACCGCGGTGACGCGTGCGATTACCCATCGCGGAGAGAATTCTGGGCTCGACGCTCAGCCCGTCAAAACGATAGATACCGTGAATACCACACACAATGCAGCCCCTGGATTAAATGGTTGGACGACGATCATAACGGGCTAGTGCTCGACAGTAGACCTCGCGATAGCGGGCCACACTGTCGGCCCAGGTACGCTCGACCTCGACAAAGCCACGCGCTTGCCGACGAATCTGTGGCCACAAAGGGCGTTTGGCCAGAAGGTCTTCGATCGCCACTGCGAGGGACGCAGGATCACCGGCACGAAACAGGAAACCGGTTTCGCCGTGCCGGATCAACTCGCGGTGGCCACCGACGTCAGAGGCGACCAGCATCCGCCCCTGCGCCATGGCTTCAAGTGGCTTGAGCGGCGTGACCAGTTCGGTCAACCGGATCGGTAAACGCGGATACGCCAGCACGTCGATCAGTTCGTAATAGCGTTGCACATCAGTGTGCGCTACCCGGCCAGTAAAAATCACCTGCTCCTGCATCCCGGCGGCGACAACCTGTGCTTTCAGGTTGCTCTCCTGCGGTCCGCCACCGACCATCAGCACACGCAGCCGCGGATGTCGGGGAAGCATCCTGCGGGCCGCCTCGATCAGCAGATCAAGGCCTTCGTACCCATAAAATGAACCGGCAAAACCGACGACGGTCGCGCCTTCGAGTCCCAGCGAACGGCGCAACCGGGCATCGGGTTCGACACCATAACGAAACAGGCTGACGTCTACGGCGTTCGGGATCACCGTGATTCGCTCGGGCGGGATACCGCGAATGGCGATATCGCCACGCAGACCTTCACAAATCGTCGTCACCTGATCGGCGTGGCGAAGTGCCAGGCTCTCCAACCCTCTCGATACCCGGTAGCGCAGGCTACCTTCCTTCGTCGTGCCATGATCGACGGCTGCATCCTCCCAGGAAGCGCGCATCTCATAGACCACCGGTAGGCGCTGCCGGCGACCGACCCAGAGGCTCGGCAGAGCATTGAGGACGGGTGAATGGGCATGAATGAGATCCGGTCGCGTAGCCCGTACGACATCCTGCAGGCGAGTGGTCGTCAATCGCATCTGATGGAGCAGGCCGCTGCCTTCGGCACTCGGCGTACGATGAAAAAGCCAGCCATCGACCTCTTCCTGCAGGACTGCCCCGGCACCCTGTTTTGGCGTCGTCAGATGCACCGTTTCCCAGCCCAGCGCGCGCTGCTCACGCAAAATGGCCAAAGTACGAAAGCTGTAGCCGCTGTGCAACGGCAACGAATGGTCAAGCACGTGCAGAACACGGAGGCTCATCGTGGTGCTTGCGCTGCGGCGACCATGGCCACCGGATCGGTCGGCTGGGCATCCAGGACATTGCGCAGGAAGGCTTCAAACATCAGCACCGTCCACAAGGGCGAACTGTAGTCGCTCGCCCCCGATTGATGGGCATCGACCAGGTGTCGCAGATAATCCTGGTTGAACCAGCCGGTCGCTGCCAGGCGTGGGCCAAGCACGGCCTGGCGAACGCGCTCCCTGAGCGGGCCGCGGAACCAACGGGCCAGCGGCACGGCAAAACCCATTTTCGGGCGGTACAGAATGTCTTGTGGCAAACGAAGTTCCATTGCTTTTTTTAGCAGAAACTTGCCTTCTCGTCCGCGCACCTTGAGCGAAGAAGGTAACGTCGCCATCCATTCGACCAGTGGGTGATCCATCAGCGGTTCTCGCACCTCTAGCGAGTGCGCCATGCTGGCGCGGTCAACCTTGGTATTGATGTCACCGACCAGATAGGTTTTGAGATCGAGGTACTGGATCATGGCCAGCGGATCGTCTGTGTCCGCCCGCCCCGCATGGTAGCGAAAAACATCTTCAGCGCTGTAACCGTCGATTTCACGGCGGAAACGATCGGTAAAAAGTTCGCTGCGCATCGGTCCCCGCAGGATCGACACGGAATGGAAATAAGCTTCCACCGAAGTTCTCCCCATGCCTTGAAACGTCGTCTTGGCGCGGAACATGCGCGGCGCCCAGTCCGCTTTCGGGTAGACGCGGCCCAGCAGGCCAAACAGTGGTCGGCGTACGCTATGCGGCATCGCCGAGCGCAGGCGCTCTTCCATCAGGTGTAGACGATAACGGCGATAACCTCCGAAAGTCTCATCCCCCCCATCGCCCGAGAGGGCCACCGTGACATGTTTCCGTGCCAACTGACAAACCCGGTAGGTCGGAATCGCCGAGCTGTCGGCATAAGGTTCGTCGTAAAGCCTGGCCAGGGTGTCGATCAGATCGAAGTCATCGCTGGCCACCAGTTCGCTGTGATGGTTTGTTTGATAACGGCTGGCAATCGTTTGGGCAAATTCGGCTTCGTTGAACGCCGGGTCATCAAAGGCAATCGAACAGGTATTGACTGGCCCGGCCGAGAGCCCGGCCATCAGCGCGACGACCGCGCTTGAATCGACCCCCCCGGAAAGGAAGGCGCCGAGCGGCACTTCCGAGATCATGCGCAGGCGAATCGACTCGCTGAGCTTGTCGTCGAGTTGCGCACAGGCCGCCTCCATCGAACACTGGTTGTCAAGGCTGAAGCGCAGATCCCAATACTCTTTCGGGTGTGCAACCGGGATGCCGCGGCGTAGCGTCAGCGTGTGGCCGGGTGGCAGCTTCCTGGCCTGACGAAAAATGGTTCTCGGTTCGGCCACATAACCGAGCGCGAAGTATTCTTCAACCGCCAGCGGATCAATGTCGCGGGCCAGAGCGCCATGGGCCAGCAGGGATTTGAGTTCGGAACCGAAGAGAAGGATCCCGTCCGGCAGCAGAGCATAGTAGAGTGGCTTGACCGCTAGCCGGTCACGTGCCAGGAAAAGCGTTTCGCGGTTGCGATCCCAGAGGGCAAAGGCGAACATGCCGCGAAAACGTTGAACGCAATCCCCGCCCCAAGCTTCCCAGGCGTGCACGATGACCTCGGTATCGCTACGGGTGTGGAAAACATGTCCAAGCGCCAGCAATTCCGGGATCAGTTCCTGGTAATTGTAGATCTCGCCGTTGAACACTACGCAAACGCTCTGGTCCTCGTTGTAGAGCGGCTGCTGGCCGGTCGACAGGTCGATGATAGAGAGCCGCCGGTGCCCCAGGCCAACGCCTGGTTCGACATGCAAACCACTCTCGTCCGGGCCACGATGGTGCTGTGACTCGTTCATCCGCATGAGCACGGCGCGATCGATATCACGTCGGCCTCTAGTATCGAAAATTCCGGTTATGCCGCACATGGTTTATCTATGTCTCTCGTAGTCAGAAAAATACCTGTTGCTTGCCCAAGCGCTTCGTCGAAACATCATGCCTGAGAGAGTCAGTACCTGAACACAGAATCTGCTTTCGCCGATTGGCGATTCCCTGCCGCGCATTCCCGGAACAGGCTAGCGTCGATCACAGAATTCCTCGTATACCGCCTGGTAGCTCGCCAGCATCACCGGCAGGCTGAAACGCCTGACCGCCATCTCGCGCGCGTTGCCGCCGTGCGTGCGCAACATCGAGGGCTCGCCGAGGTACTGGCTCAGCAAGCGGGTCAGAGCATCGATATCACCCGGCATAAACAGTCGGCCGTTGACACCTTCTGTAACGAGTTCCAGATTGCCACCGGTGGCGGTGGCGATCAGAGGCAGGCCACTGGCCATCGCTTCCAGGAGGGTATTGGAAATACCCTCGGCCAACGATGGCAGAACAAAGAGGTCGAACGTGTGCAGGATCTCGGCAACGTTGCTGATATTTCCCGGAAACCAGGTGCGCGCTGAAATCCCCAGGGAGTCGGCAAGGCGAATCAGAGTATCGCGCAAGGGACCCTCTCCGACAATCACCAGCCTCGCCCTTGACTCGACCTCACCACCACCGCTGACCAGCCGGGCAAACGCCCGCAGCAGGGTTTCCTGATCCTTGACCGCCTGCAGCCGACCGACAGTGCCAATGACCATGGCATCCGGACCCGCAAATCCTTCCGGAAGAAGCTGCTGCGAGCGAGTCGATGGTGGGCAGAAACGTACCGTATCGACGCCATTGATGATCTGGGTGACGCGTCTGGAGGAGATGTGCACTCGCTGCACAAGATAGTTCCTGAGATCCCTGGATACCGTGATGTAGCGGTCGACCAGCGGCGAATGGATCCGGCGCAACAAGGCGGGCTTGACCCTTTCCCCATTCAGATCATCCACATCCCAACCGTGCTCGCCGTGGATACAATGGGGAACCCCCGCCAGTCTGGCGGGTAACAGGGCATCGAGCCCGGACTGGTTGCGCGAATGCACAATCGTCGGCCGGAACTGGCGGCAAAGACGAAAGAGCCCTTGTCTGAGTCGCCAAACCCCGATACGCGAACGGTGCAGTGCAATCACCGGGGTATCCGGACGAGTTACCCGCAGGCGAAAGTCTGAAAAATCCTCGACGCACGCCACCGCGTGACGATAACGGGATTCCGGCAGATGGTTGATCAGATTGACCAAGCCGTTCTCCAAACCACCCGTATGCAGGTGATGAATGACATGCAGAATCAGCGGTCTGGTATCCTGTTTCACGCCCGCCCCACTGCTACGGACAGCCTAACCCGGCTTGCGCAACTCCGGCAAATTGCGCAGCACCGGTAGCACCCGCCCATCATCGGGCGGCCTTGCTCTGCTGCAGCGCGGCTGCGATGACCGGCCCTGCAGCGCGGGCAAAAGCATCGAGGGTAGCTTCCGCCTCGCCCGCCTGATGCTGAAGCGCGTAAAGAACGATCACCGCCGAATCGTCCCCGCTGCCGGTCAGCCGCGACACCGTCGTGTAAACTTTGGCCAGAACATCGCTGGCAGTCCAGTGTCCGTTGATCCAATACCATTGCCAGACCGCCAGGCGCGCACTGCTGCTGTGTGCACGCAACAGGGCGGTGCGCACCTTGAGTGCCTGCTGGTCGATCGCGATCTCGCTCGTTCCACCACTCACCTTGCTCCATACGGGATCATCACTGGTCACCAGGACATTCATCGAAGTGACCATTTTGTGCTGCTGATCCTGGTTGCGGTAGTACCCGAGAAAGAGTCCAGCCACATGGCCATCGTTTTCGAAGGTCGCTTGGGTACTTGCCGAGTAGTTCTGGAATCTCGGCTGCCAGTTGGGCAATCCTTGTCCTTGTGGGACACGCTGCCAACCAATGATCGGCCCGAGCGAGGCGAGCTGGTCAAGTGGTGGAGACGTGCCGCGCTCGACCTGCCAGTTCGCGATCGGCCAGATCGCAGCCACCAGCACTGTCGTGCAAGCGGCCCGCCAGATCGCGGAATCCGTGCCACTACCGGCCGTCGTCGCCAATACCTTTGCTGACCCTGGCAGTTCATCTTCGCGCCAGCGCGCGCCGATCCAGAACATGACCATGATCACGAAACCGAAAAAAACCCAGCCGTAAATCAGATGGTCGACGCCGACGGCCAAGGTATTGCCCGACAAATGGCCGATCATGACAATCATGTAGGCGCGTCCCCAGTTGGCAACGATTGGCACCAGAATCGAGACCATGACAAAGATCAGTCGCCGCCGCAGGGTATGATAAGTCAGGTAAGCAAACAGGGTCCCCACGGTGACCGAAGCGATCAAGTAACGAACACCGCTGCAAGCCTCGACGACCGACCAACTGCCCGAGGGAATCACCAGGTTCAGTCCATCGCTGTACACGGGTACACCCGTCAGGCGCAAACCGAGAACGGTAAACTTGGCAGTCCATTCCATCAGTTTGGGTTGGGTAAAGTCACCGAAAGGTACGGCAAAGAACAGGAACAACAGCGGGAAAGCAATGCTGCGCGCGACTACCGGGCCAAGCACCGCCAGTGCGGCGAATACCAGCATGAAAATCAGCGCAAACTGGGGAACCACATTGACCGTTGCCACCTCTCCGAGCAGCCAGGCGCAACCGGCTGCCGCCAACAGAAGAACCGCCGGATACCAATGCCTGGGCGCCAGCACCGCGACTTTCTCGCGCATTCGCCAGATCAGCCACACGCTGATCGGCGGCACAATGAAGCCGTGGGCATAGGTGCCGCTACGCATCCAGACGTCCACCATCGTGAGCGCCGTTTCGCGAAAAACGACCAGGATCGCGGTCAGGGTCAGAAGCACTGCGGGAAGCGCCACCCGCCAGCCGGGATGAGGGGCGAGGGCGATCGGGCTTGGGGCTTGGTTCATGAACTTGTTTCCAACAGACACTTGGTTAGGGTCACCCGTGCTCAATTCCAGGTGATCGGCGCCGACAGAAATCGCCATCGACCGATCTCAACCCAGGTGACGCACAATGAACGGCCCCAGCCAATTGGCAAAACCGATCGGCAAGCGCCGCCAGGCGTCGATCAGGAGCCGGTATTTGGCATTCGACGGGTTATTCTGCGGGATGGCATCGCGACCATACAGGCAATACTCGTAAGCCAGCGGCTGCGGCTCGAAACCCCAGTTTTTCTTGAAAGCATAAGAACCAGTGCCCTGCTTGCTGCGACCATAGTCGAAAACCTTCAACCCTCTCTCGCAGGAACGGCGCATCAGTTCCCAGTACTTGAAATCGTTGGCCGCGAGCTCGCGTGCCGCCAAGGCGTCACCCGCGTAATAAGGCAGCACCTCGTCGCGAAAATAAAAGCTCAGCACACTGCTCAACGAACGCCCCATCCCATCCACGACGGTCAGTACCTCACAGTCGGTAGAAAACACCTGCTGCAGGGCGTCAAAATAGCGACGGGGCATTGCCGGTGTGCCATGACGGTGGACATTGTCGGCGTATAGCGCGAAAAATCGCCCAGGACTGGCGTCAATTTCGCTGAATAAACCATTCTTGATTCCTTTGCGCACCATCGCGCGCTGTTTGCGCGGGATGGCCAGCATATTGGCGTCGACCTCGGGTGCGATGGCCTTGCGAAAGCGGACGTAAAGATCCTGGCGTGGCCAATCCGTATGGCGAGGCTGAATGTTCCGCAGTTCCAGGTGCGCGACCCCAAGATGCCTGGCAAGCGCCTGCGCTTCACATTCCAGCACCTCGGCGGCTGCCGGACTGGCGGCCGCCACTCCGCCATAAACCGCGAAGGGCAGGGAGACCAGCGAATTCCCGAAGAGCAGGCTTTTCACCTGTGCCAACGGCAGCACCCCCTCGATCACACCCAAACGCTCGGCGAAAAGAAAGTGTGTGCGATGACCGAAGATCTCGCGCAGGATTGTCTGCCAGCCAGACTTGTGGAAAAAGGTGGCCTCCGGACACGTTTCAACGAAGGCGTCCCAGCGTGCAAGCGCAGCCGGGTCGTCGGGGTTCAGGCGCTGGACACCGAGTGCTCCTGCCAGGTTGGCAGAACCGGGCACTTTCTCGATGGCGGGGTTCATTGCTTCACCACCGACTCTGCCAGCGGACCATCAAGAAACACCTGATCCATCCGCCCCCATTTGAAATCTGCGATCAATCGCTGCAGTCTCCCTTCGGTGTACTGCAGATTGACGTAGTGGCGAAAGCGTGTCTTGGCACTGATGCCGGCAATGCGCGGCTGCCCGGCATCGATTTCCCAGGGATGAAAATAGAAGATGGCCGGCTGACGATCACGCTGGTTGACCTTCTGTAGCAGCCAGCGCGACAGCGCATACGGCAGTAGCCGGAAGTAGCCGCCACCACTGGCTGGCCAGTTGCGGTCAAAGAAGCGCGCGGTGGTCACCGGCAGTTCCAGCAGACCGGCGCGCACCCGGTGGGCAAAGCGCGGTGCATCCGGCATTCCGTAGTGATCATGGCGAATCGGGTAAATGCTCGAACTGTAGCGGTAGCCCGCACGTTCGAGACAGTCGAAAGCCCAGAGGTTTCCTTCGCCAATCGAAAAACTCGGTGCCCGGTAACCCCTGACTTCCTGACCCGAGATATCCTCCAACAGTTTCTTGGCCAGTTCGATGTCCGCAGAAAAAGTGGCTTCGGTCAGATCACTGACACGCTGGTGACCGTAGCCGTGGCTGGCCAACTCATGGCCATTGTCGACGATGCGCCGAACGAGATGAGGATAGCGTTTGGCGATCCATCCCAGTGTGAAAAAAGTCGCCTTGGTCTGATTCGCGTCGAGCATCAGCAGAATCCTGTCGACATTCCGCTCGACCCTGCATTCACGTTGTGCCCACTGATTCCGCGGAATATATGGAGCGAGCGCCGAGACCTGGAAATAGTCCTCGACATCGATGGTCAATACATTGGTCATCGGCTGAATGGGCATCTCGCGTGGCTCGTGGTTTCTAGCGGCTGCGCTGCGCATGATGAGCAATCAGCCATTGAAATAGATCAGCGGCGATTCGCTCTGCCGCGCGACCGTCCCAGAACTCCGGAACACGACCAGTCTTGCCGGCACCGGCAAGAATTTCGTTGACCCCGATGCGAATTGCGCAAGGATCACAGCCGACGAGGGTATTGGTTCCCTGCTCGACAGTAATCGGGCGTTCGGTATTTTCCCGAATCGTCAGGCAGGGCACCCCAAGGGCCGTGGTTTCCTCCTGCAGGCCACCGGAATCGGAGAGAACAAGTTTCGCACCCGCCAGCAAGCCGAGCATCTCCAGGTAACCCTGTGGCGGCAGGAGGACGATACGTTCACTGGCGAGCAGTTCGCCCAGAGAGAAACGATCGATGTTGGCGCGCGTCCGTGGATGCAGGGCAAAGATCAACGGCACCTGATCAGAAACTTCGCGTAACACGGCCAGCAAGGGCGCCAGGTTTTCCTCACGATCGACGTTTGACGGGCGATGCAGGGTGACTACACCATAACCGCGCGGATCGTCGACAACCGCCGGATCGAAGCCGGCCATCTGCAGGGTCTTCGCTGCGGAGTGGGCGGACTCGCGATTCGACAGCAGCGAGTCGATCATCACATTGCCCACGAAACACACCCGTTCCTCGGCAACCCCCTCGCGCGCCAGATTTGCATGCGCACTGCGCTCGGTAGTGTATAGGCGATCGGCGATCTGATCGGTCAGAACGCGGTTGATTTCCTCCGGCATCGCCCGATCGTAGCTGCGCAGCCCGGCCTCGACATGCACCACCGGCACTGCCTTCTTGGCACAGACCAGGGTACAGGCAAGGGTCGAATTCACATCACCGACCACCAGCACGCAGGATGGCTGCTGCGCATCGAGCACGGGTTCGAAACGTCGCATTACTTCCGCCGTCTGCAGGGCGTGGGTTCCTGACCCCACTTCGAGATTGATGTCGGGATGGGGTAGACGCAGGTCGTCGAACAGACGGTCGTTCATATCCCTGTCGTAATGCTGGCCGGTATGGACGAGCAGCGTCGGAAGCGACGGACGGTGGGTAGCAAAGGCACGCAGAATCGGCGCCATTTTCATGAAGTTCGGACGCGCGCCGACGACGCAGATCACCGGACCCAGCTGCGCAGGCCATGCCTCATTAGTAGCCAATGATTTCTCCCTTCAAGGTTTTGCGCGAATGGCATCAATCAGTTGCTGGAGCAGGGAAAGAAGTGCGGCATTGTTGCGTTCAAGACGGAACATGCTGCGCTCGATGCGTATCAAGCGCTGCTCGACCTGTCCACTTTTCAGATCCGAAATGACACGTGCTGCCTGATCGGCAGTGCTCGCGTCCAGGGTCAGACGCGACAGGTCGATGTCGGGAATGCTGCTGTCCGTCGGCTGAAGGCTGACCGACGCATGGTCGCCGGCTTCAATCGGCGGGTTTGCTGGCAACTGGGAAGCCGATTGGGTTTCCTCCTTGATTTCTTTAGCGACTTCCTCGACGTCGGCACGCGTGAATTCGCTCTTGCCATTGAGAAAACCGGACAACAGAAGACGATCGCAATGCGCATTGATGCGTCGGGGCACCCCTCCGCTGGCCTCGAACAGTGCCTCGAAGGCCCCGGCATCAAAGCGTGGCGAACCTTTCGATCCAGCGCACCTGAGCCGGTGCTCGATATAGGCCTGGGTTTCATCCTGATCCATCGGACCAATGTGACAGGCGGCGATCACGCGCTGACGCAATTGCTGCATCTGCGGGCTTTGCATGATCTTCCGGAACTCAGGCTGGCCGATCAGGAAACTCTGCAGCAGGGCCTGTGTTCCAAACTGGAAATTGGAAAGCATACGCAGCTCTTCAACCGCCCGCGGGGTCAGGTTCTGCGCCTCATCGACAATCAACAGGCACCGCTTGCCTTGGCGAGTGACATCGACCAGAAAGGCCTCCAGGGCAAGCAACATGTCCGACTTGCCCATATTCCGGGTCGCGACGCCGAAAGCACCAGCCACCATCCGCAAAATGTCGTCGGCGTCGAGTTGCGTACTGACCAGTTGAGCGGCCAGCACCTTCTCGATATCCAGGTCGTTGAGCAAGCCGCGTACGATCGTCGTTTTGCCCGCCCCAACTTCGCCAGTAACGACAATGAAGCCTTCGTTCTGATTCAAGCCATATTCGAGATAGGCCATCGCACGGCGATGCTGTTTGCTCGCAAAATAGAAGGCAGGGTCGGGATTCAGTTGAAAAGGCTTGCTCGTCAAGCCATAGAAGGACTCGTACATGCGGTTTGCTCAGAAGCTGTGGGAAAGTGTGCCGGTCAGCGCGTTTTCCGTATAGCCGGCTCCGAGCCCTCCGCTGGAAATTGCCCCGCCATCGGAAACCACCCTTCGTGCGCCGATATTCGCTTGCGTCTTCGGCGAGATTCTGGTGGTAAGAAGCAGATACGCCCCTTGCGTTCTGGTATCAGACTGGCCACTTCTGGCGCTGATACTGCGCTGCTGGTTGAGCGAGAGCGAGAGTGATGATAGACCAGACAACTGATGACCCCAGATGATGCCAAATCCACGTTGCGTGATCTGATTTGCCAAGGAAAAGTCGTCGGTCAAGCCGTTGACCAGCCCCAGCGGCTGTTGCTTGCTCTCGGTTGCATTCAAGGTGACACTATTGCGTACGCCGAGCAAGGCTAATGAGAGTTGTTGCGACTCCTGCAGGGAAGGACGGTTCGTCAGGTACCCATTGACCACCGTGCCGTCGGCCGGGATTCCTCTGCCCTGCAGAACTTGCGAGACCTGTGCCCGGATTGATTCCGGCGAAGCACCTGGGTTATTGGCGGCGATGATCGCATAATAGGCATCGTAGTTGCTGCCCTGCCCGGTGTTCCCTACCCCAGGCGGATGCGCCGAAATATTCCTGCTGGCCGTATAGGTGATCATAGAACGGGACATACGATGATGGAATTTGACGTCGTAGCCATTCCCGAAGAAGCGCTTGTTGTTGGTCGCAGAGAGTTCGGTACGCGGACCGGGCGTCCAAACAAAGCCGAAACCGTGGGTAGTATGTGTCTCCTGGTTCAGACTGACGTAATTCTGTGACTCCTGCCCGCCAAACATCGAAACCTGGATTTGCGGATTGATGCGATACAACAGGCTGAGCTGATACTTGGTATCCTCATAGTCCCGTCGCTGATAGTTGCTGGTCAAGCGACTGGCGTCAAGCGCCCAGCCAAGCGCGGACCAGCGAGTACTACCGTTGAGCTTGCCCAGCCACTCGCTTGCAGTGGTGTCGGACACCAGACCTGACTGCGAACTGGTGACCGTCGCCCGATAGCTCAGGAGATACTCGGCCGCAGAAAACAATTTACCTTTGATGTGCGGCGAGATGGAGTAACTTGATGTTTCAGTCTGGTTGTTGTTGACGTTGGCATTGCCATTGCTTGGCGAAACGGTTCCAAAGGCCGAAAGGTATTGCTGTGAGATGGTCCCGGTGGCTTCGATGAATAACCAGTCTTCAATCGCCTCAAGCATTCCTACCGCGGTAAGCGCATTCTGGTGGCTATTGGACGCTGACTTCTGCCCAGGCAGTCGATCGGTGTCCGAATAGTTCGGCGAGTAGAATTGCCCGGTCAGCGTATAGCTCAGGCGCAGGCTGGCACGAGCACCCTTGCCATCGATTGCAATACCCGGCGTGATGGCGGTCACCAGACTGTGCTTCTTGTCGCTGGCAGTCAAAAAGACATTGTCGGTCAAGGTTTCTGTAACAGCCAGGGTCGGCGTGATCCGCCAATTCTCGGCATGCGCTGGAACGCCGATGCACAGCAATGAGAAGCCAAGCAAGGATACCGAGGCCTGACGGCTCCGGCCAGAGCTTCGTTCGCGAAAGCGTGGCGCTGAACATGCGCCCTTGCGTTCGGCGCATGCTCTGCGCCCCGCCCGTTCAAGAACCATCTGAACCATAGCCATAGCCATAGCCATCCTGGGTGGTGGCGCGTGCCTGATTGAGCAGCATCAGCTTGACCGGACAGGACTCGATGGCTGCCAAAGCATGCTTGACGTCACTGCGGGCCGTACGTTCGGCCCTCACCACAACGATCACCTGACCCATATGACTGGCTAGCACCCTTGATTCCGTGGTCATCAGCAGTGGGGGAGAATCAAAAATGATGATCCGGTCCGGATAACGATTGGCCATTTCATCAAGCAGCTTGATCATGGCTTCGCTGGCCAGGAGTTCGGTCGCACGCTGATGCTGTGTGCCACTTGGCAGGAGGCTCAGTTTGTCGACGTTGGTTCTCATCAAGACATGCGACAAGGCAACCGATTCATCGGTCAGTACGTCGAGCAGGCCTGGCGCTGGGGGCAAACCGAGCATCTTGAGGACGGAGGGCTTCGGCACATCCGCATCGACCAACATGACCGTGTTGTCCAGTTCCATGGCGATGCTCATCGCTAGGTTGATCGCGGTAAAGGTCTTGCCTTCGCCAGAAATTGCGCTGGTCACCATGATCAGATTACCCCGCTTGATCGGTGTAGCACTCTTGCCCATGGCATTGGCAATCAGGGGCCGTTTGATGACCCGGTATTGATCGGCAAGCTGGGATCGCGGCGCATCCGGGCTGATCAGACCGGTGGTCGCAAGCGTATTCAGATCAAGCTCGATCCGGCGGGACTGCGGGGTATGCGCAGCAGATGCAGACGCGGTGGTCGCAGACAGAACGTCCGGTGGTTGCACCTGGACCGTCTGTGGCTGGGCAGGCACTGCGGCGCGCAAGTCGGCTGGCAACCGCTCATGCTCAGCGATTGAACCAGGTATCTCGACCCCCGCCTTGCGCAGTTGCTCCAGTCGCTTCGCCGCTTGTTCAATGAGGCTCATCAGTTTTCCTCAGGCAGTACGGGCGGAAAGAACGAAGAACACAAGAAGCCCCGCTCCATAGACACCCACGAACGAGATACAAGCCGCGGCAAAGCGAAGCAAATCTTTCCTTTCGCGGCCTTTTCTCGCTTCGTCGGCAAGCAGGGAGACCGTTCCCAGAAGCGGCAGGCCGCATGCTTCCCTGAGAGCGCGCGCATCAAAAAACACCGGTCGTAGCTGACTGGCGGCAAAAGTGACCGCCACTCCGGCAATCAGCGCAAGCAGCATGGTCAGCGGGAGAAACAGGGTGCGATTGGGCGCAACCGGTTTGGGCGACGCCCGCGGCGGATCGATCAGGCGGAAATCAACTCCCGCGGCATTATCCATCTCACTTCCCAGGCTGGCCGATTCACGCCTTTGCACCAGTTGTTCGTAATTCTTCTTGTTGATCTCATAGTCGCGGTTGAGCTGTGTAAACTCGGCTTCGAGCTGGGGTACGAGAGCGATCGCAGATTTCAAACGATCATAGCGCGCCTGATACTCGGCAACGCGCGTCAGCAGAGCGGCGATTCTCGCCTCGGTTTCGGACAGTGAAACTTTCAGTTGCTGATACACGGGGCTGGAATTCACCGAAGCGGTCGGATTGGCCAGTGCCGACTTGCGGCGAGCAACGATCTCCTCCTGCTTCTGCACTTCCAGTTCCTTGATCAGGCGGCGCGTACTGACCACGTCCGGATGCTTCTCGGTGAAGCGCTGCAACATCGCGTCCATATTGCGCTGGAGGGCGTCTATACGGCTGTCGATTTCTGGAATTGACACACCAGCAATTGGTTCCTGCGTGGCTTCCGGCAGCAATACCGGTTCCTCACCGAGGAGCTGGCGTTTAAGTGCATCGCGGGATTGTTCGGCCTCGCGCAGTTCGAGGCGGCTCTGTTCAAGGAGTGCGCCAGCCGTGCTCATACGACTGAAATGATCCTTGCCCTCGGAGGTTTCATTCGCGAGGTTGCGCAATTTGAATTCCTTCAACCGCGCCTCGGCCTCCTCAAGCTTCTTCTCGTACCCGGCGATTTCCTTGTCGAGAAACTTGCGGGCAGACTCGCTATCCTTGCGCGAGTCGCCGAGATTGGACTCGACAAAGATCGAGACCAGTGACTGCACCACACGCTTTGCCTGCTCCGGCTGAACGTCCCGGTAACTGAGTGTATAGATGTTGTCACGTGACGTGTTGTTGATTTTCAAGGACGACATCAGGGTCTCTGCCAACGCATCCCGCTCGGATTTCGAGTCGATCTTGAGGTCAAGATCCGCCATCCGGATCAGCTTTTCGACATTGGGTCGGGTAATCAAGGTCCGACTCAGCATCATGACCTGCTGATCAACGTTGGGCTGGGTCACCAAACCGGCCATCAGCGGCCGAAGAATCGATTGGGTATCGACAAAAATACGCGCCGATGCCTCGTATTTGTCCGGAATGGCCAGAACCGCCGCAACACTGGCCGCCCCGACGACCCAGGCGACGATGATTCCCAGCCAGCGACGCTGCCACATTCCACGCAGGATTGCTGTCGCTTGTCGAAGCAGTTCATCCATCGGATTCAGACTTTATCAGGAGCAGTTAAAGGGGCAACTGTTGCGTCATGCAACAGCATGGCAGCCGGGGATTTCAGATCGGTCAAAACCAACTCTGCGGAATGATCAGCACATCGCCGGGCTTCATGTCCACATTGGCCGAGACGTCTCCGCGCCGGATCAGGTCGGTCAGGCGAACACTGTACTGCTGCTTGCTGCCGTCGGCATCAGCACGCACCACTGACGCGCCATTACCATCGGCGAAATCAGTCAGGCCACCAACCGCGATCATCACGTCGAGCAGGGTCATGTTCTGACGATACGGCAGCGCCTGCGGTTTGGAGGCCTCTCCGATCACCCGAATCTGCTCGCTCTGGGTTCCTACGAAACCGGTGACCACGATCGTCACGACCGGATCCCGGATGAAGGTCCCAAGCGCCTTCTCCATATCCCGACCGAGGGCCGTCGGCGTCTTACCCATGGCCGGCATATCCTCGATCAGCGGACCGGCAATCATTCCGTCCGGACGCACAGGAACCGACATGGAAAGCTCCGGGTTGCGCCAGACAATGATATTCACACTGTCACCAGGCCCAATGATATAACGATAGTCTGCCGAAGCTGCTGAAACTGGCGCTGGCGGATACGAAGAGCAACCCGCGACCAGCCATCCCAGCACCCCGAGCAACAGCCAACGAAACAAAACGCCAACCACATCATGTGGGCGTGCAACCATCATGCTCTCCTTTGTAGTTGCCAGCTTGGAAACGGCTTACGGCAGAATGACGACAAATCCCGATGCTGCGACGCTGACGAGTCGCGCCAAATGCACCACAGTATAGATGAATTGGCCGAACGCTCAAACTTCCCGGTCCAGGTCGTTTATTGCTTCAAGCGGGTTCAAGACAGTCGTCTGGCCGCTGCCTCAAGGCGGCAAACAAGCGTAGGATACGTTCCGGAAGGCGTTAAACAAAAGAAAAAACGCACATTTCGCCACTCATCATGAAGAACCTGGCCAAAGCGATCGGGCTTCTGGATGAATGAATCCCGGGTGATCACTTCGCCCCTCTCGCCGAGTGACCTGGATGGCCGAATTTATGGAGATACCTCAGGATCTGAGTAAAATTGTGCTGGCCCCGGTCGCCTCACCCCGAACCGCTCCTCCGCCGCTGGCGGCTCCCTTGTTCGCAAGGAAACATGGCCCGGACGATATTCTGCCGCCACCACGAACATCAACAGATACCCCACCTGATGACCAAGAATCTGTTGCTCGACGCATCCATCCTGCTCGCAATCGCCAGCCTCGCCGGTGCCGGATACCAGCTCGCACCGCTGCTCAGCCCGAAAGCCGACATCGCCCTGCCGTTGTCGGGCTGCAATCTCGGCCGGCAAGCCTGTGTCGCGAAATTGCCCAACGGCGGGCAGGTCGAATTCTCGATCGAACCACGACCGATCCCGGTGCTCAAGCCGCTGCAGTTGCAGGCCAGCTTTCAGGCTACCGAGGTGCGCAAGGTTGAAGTCGATTTCAGCGGCAGCAACATGAAGATGGGCTACAACCGACCGCAACTCGTAAGACAGAGCGGCAGCGACCGCTTCACTGCATCGGCCAGCCTGCCGATATGCATCACCGGCAGTATGGAATGGGAAGCCACCGTACTCGTCGACACCGGCAAGGCCATCTTTGC
Organism: Candidatus Accumulibacter cognatus; assembly: GCF_000584975.1. Taxonomy (NCBI): domain Bacteria; kingdom Pseudomonadati; phylum Pseudomonadota; class Betaproteobacteria; genus Candidatus Accumulibacter; species Candidatus Accumulibacter cognatus. The sequence continues at coordinate 43,713 of NZ_JDST02000012.1, forward strand.
CATCCCCTTCCGCTTCGTCACCGGCCACTGAATTACTGGCAGACGCAGGCGCAGCAGTCCGGCGGCCAGAAGCTCATTCGCCAACACAATGGCGAGGCCTGTTGCAAAAACCCAACAACCTTTGGCCTGCATTCAAGGAAAGCGTTCAGGGAACTTGCTCAGGCCATCGCCGTTTGCCAGAATCGCCGGAACTTCTCGTTTCTTTTTCGAGAGGTCCAGTTTGATGAAGCAGCAGCGAGCTTCATTGATCTCAAACCTAGAGGAGATTCACCATGCAAAAGAAACTCATCGCACTGGCAGTCGCCAGCCTGGCCTCGGGCGCTGCTTTTGCCCAGACCAACGTCACCATGTACGGCGTGGCCGACATCGGCTATATGTATAGCACCGGCGACGCCGGCAGAGTGGGCAACGTCGGCATTCCGGGTACCAACACCTTCAGCGGCATCAATTCCGGCCTGCTGGCTGGCTCCCGCCTCGGTTTTCGCGGTGAAGAAGCCCTCGGCAATGGCCTGAAGGCAGTCTTCACCCTGGAATACTCGCTCAACCTCGACAACAACAGCGGCGTCGGCAACACCGGCGGTCTCAACGCCCGTCAGCAGTACGTCGGCCTCTCCCACTCCGGCTGGGGTACGGTCGCGCTCGGTCGCCAGTACGCTCCTGGCTACCAGGCCAGCGCCAACAACGATCCGTTTGGTGGTGCCGTATTCGAACCACAGTCTTTCCTGACCGCCCAGGCCGGCAACAGCATCACCCCGAACAGCGGTGCCCGCTGGGATAACGCGATCACCTACACCAGCCCGAACTGGGGTGGCTTCACCGGCAAGGCGATCTACTCCTTCGGTGAAACCAGCTCCGGCGGCAGCTACAACGACAAGCTGGTCAGCGTCTCCGATAACGGCAAGTGGGGTCTCGGCGCCAATTTCGCCCAAGGAGCGTTCAACGTCGACGTCGTCTACCAGCAACGTCAGCACGTGACCAACGGCTCGCTGATCTCGGTCCCCGGGCTGACCGGCCTCTTTTTAGCCAATGGCAAGTCGGTTGACGAAGTGTACGTCGGTGGCAGCTTCGACCTCAAGTTCGTCAAGCTGATGGCCAGCTGGCAGGGCCAGAACGACAAGAACGCGGCTAACCTGGACAACCAGAGCTGGCAGATCGGCGCGGTCATCCCGGTTCTCGGCTCCAGCAACATTCATCTCGGCTATTCCGAACTGTATTGGGATCAAGGTAGCCAGTGGGTTGGCGGCGTGAAAGTCAAGCGCCCGCTCAACGACGATTCGCAGTCCGCTGCTCTGGGCTGGACGACCGCCTTGTCCAAGCGCACCACGCTGTATGCCGGTTATGTCTGGGTTAAAAACGACAAGCGGAGCTACGCCGGCGGCCCCGTCACCGGAGTTGCAGCGCGCGGCGAGGACAACAATACTGTCCTGGCCGGTATCAATCACAAATTCTAATTTGACCTCGGTCAAGCTAGCTTTGAAACGGGCGCTTCGGCGCCCGTTTTTTGTTTCTCCGCAATGTCCTTGCGCATGCATGAGCGCTCATAGCGCTTGTTCTGGCCAGCTTCCAGGAAAACCCCAGTAATCAGGCCGAGTGAAACTCTTCCCCTGTCAAAAGCAGGCCATCATCAGCGTAACAAAAATACAACAAATCCTCTTCACTTGCCTGAAAAATGGTTGCAGAGGTTGCTTCAGACGCTTCTGGCTGCCAGAATCGGGCCGTGTTCCGCCAATGAGTTCGCTGCCACAGCGGCTCAGGATGGTGGATATGGATTTTGAGCTTCATGTTTACAGACCTACAGGAGATAGCACCATGCAAAAGAAACTCATTGCCCTGGCCGTTGCGAGTCTGGCCTCGGGCGTCGCCACGGCCCAGACCAACGTCACCATGTACGGTGTTCTTGATCTGGCCTACGCCTACAGTTCAGGAAATGCCGGCCGCGACGCTCTCGGAATCAAGATTCCCGGAAAAAATACCTTCAGTGGCATCACCGGTATCGGCGCCGGCAATCGCCTCGGCTTCAAGGGCGAAGAAGCCCTGGGCAACGGCCTGAAGGCGGTGTTCACGCTCGAGTACGGTCTCGATCCGGACATCAACTGCGGCATTGGCACCTGCGGCCTGAACGCCCGCCAGCAGTTCGTCGGCCTGGACAGCAAGTACGGTACCGTTGCCCTCGGTCGTCAATATGCTCCGGGTTTTAACGCAACCGCCAACAACGACGCACTCAATGCGAGCGACTTTGCCATCCAGTCGAGCCTCAGTGCGCTCAATGGCATGACGATCACACCGAACAGCCCGGCCCGCTTCAACAACGCCATCACCTATACCAGCCCCAGCCTGTCCGGCTTCAAGGCCAGTGCGATCTACAGTTTCGGCGAGACCAGGGATGCTTTTGGCACCTACAACGACAAGCGGGTCAGTGTCTCGGATAACGGCAAGTACGGTCTTGGCCTCAACTATGCGAATGGCCCGATCAACTTTGACGCGGTCTGGCAATCACGTACCAATGTCTCCGTCCCGACCACTACTTTTCCCTATGAGTTGGCCGGTACCGGCAAGAGCATCAATGAATGGTACGTCGGCGGCAGTTACGATCTCAAAGTCGTCAAGCTCTTTGCCAGCTACCAGGCTCTGGACAATAAGAACAAAAGGGATGTTGTCACGGGCCTCAGGGTTTCCGGCATCGAGGACAGCAACCTCTGGACGCTTGGCGTGACTGCGCCGATCGGTCGTGGCACGCTCGGCCTGAGCTACGGCAGACTGACCAGCGACCGCAAATGGACCGGTGACGGCGTCAGCTGGGGCGCAGGCACCCAGTACACCTATCCGCTGTCGAAGCGCACCTCTCTTTACGGCGCGTATAGCTACTTCAGCAACAACAATAACGTGCTGCCGGGCAACGCTGGACAGGCGATCGCCATTCCTGGCATCGTCGGTGCCACCGGCGAAAGCAACTACGCACTTGGTGCTGGCATTACGCACAGCTTCTGATTTCAAGGCTGTTCGCAGAATCGACGGGCGCCCTGGCGCCCGTTTTTTCACTTTTGAAGCACACCCAAACATCTTGCTTGCGTCAGGCGGCGGCATTCTGTAGAATCGCCGCCTTTCGACCCAAGCAGCAGTTTTTATAGGGACAAACATCCATGGCCAACAGCGCACAAGCTCGCAAGCGTGCCCGCCAAGCCGTCAAGCAACGCGCCCACAACACCAGCCTGCGCTCGAGTCTGCGCACCGCCGTCAAGCGCGTGCAAAAGGCCATTCTGGCTGGCGACAAGGCTGCGGCGCAGAGCATTTACCAGGAGTCGGTATCGGTGATCGACCGCATCGCCGACAAGAAGATCATCCACAAGAACAAGGCCGCACGCCACAAGAGCCGCCTGTCGGCACAGGTCAAGGGCCTCGGCGCATAATAGGGCTGCACGTTCGTCAACAAACGGCGCCTTCGGGCGCCGTTTGTTTTTGTCGGAAAAGAAGACCTCAACCGTCTCAGAGGTTGTGAATAAATCTACCGCGCGACCGGTCTGCTGCTTTGCCCAGTCGCTCACTCCTCGCCTATCCTCTTGCTATGTCTCGTCGTTCGCTCCCTCGCGCCTTGCATCTCGGCCTGCTCGCGATGATTTCTGCACAACCTCGCAGCCCATCCCGCGTCACGTGGGTCCAATTCGGCTTGCCGTCGCACCGACCGCATGCTGGCCCGAATCGCAATGGGCGGCCGATTCACGATCAAGGTATAATCTTGTGATCGAGATATAATATTAGGTTGTACTAATATTTAAATTGTGACGGGGAATGCTATGGCTGCGCAAAAGATGGACATGGAACAGGCTCGCTTCAACATGATTGAGCAACAGATCCGCCCTTGGGAGGTACTGGATCCGGAAGTGCTCGGGCTGCTTGCCGCGGTCAAGCGTGAAGTCTTTGTCCCCGAGGCGCTCACGTTGCTGGCGTTTGCCGATCTGGAGTTGCCGATTGGCCACGGCCAGACGATGCTGCCCCCGAAAATTGAAGCGCGCATTCTCCAGGAAGTGGGGGTCAGGAACACCGACATCGTTCTTGAGGTGGGGACCGGCAGTGGGCATATGGCTGCACTCCTCGCATCAAAAGCCGAGTATGTCCATAGCGTCGAGATCGACCCGGTCCTCGCAGAAATCGCCCGCCGTAACCTGCGGCATGCCGGCGTTGCCAACGTCAGCGTCGAGACCGGCGACGCTTCACAGGGCTGGTCGGGCCCCTCCCCTTACGATGTGATCGTCATCTCGGGTTCTCTGCCGGAGCTGCCCGACGTATTTCTGCAGCAACTCAAGCTTGGCGGTCGCCTCGCTGCATTCATCGGCGAAGCGCCCGTGATGGAAGCACAGCTGATCATCCGCACCGCTGACAAGGCTTTCAACACGATCAATCTTTTTGAAACCGTGGTCGCGCCTTTGACCACCAGGAAGTGCCAGAGTTTCGTCTTCTGAAGGCTGCTCCAGAATGCTGCGCTTCTCGATGCTCGGACTTCAGAGCGGCTGGCGATGATCATTGCTTCATCGCCTACTCAAAGTGAGTGAGCGTCATGCCCTTTAAACCCTGCGTCAGCAGGGCCATCCTGGTGTTGGCGGCCCTCCTGTCGGCTGCTCCCGCATCGGCCGCTGACCTGGTGCAGGTCTATCGTGAAGCACTCGCCTACGACGCCCAGTATGCGGCTGCGCGTGCGGCTGCCGAGGCCGGACGCGAGAAGCTGCCGCAGGCTCTCGCGGGCCTTCTGCCGACCATCGGCGCAACCGGCAACACCTTCTGGAACGACACCCACTACAAGGCGACGATCGGCCCCGACAGGCAAAGCTACCAGAACAAGTACAACAGCCACAGCTTTGGCGTAAACCTGACGCAACCGCTGTTTCGCTGGCAGAACTATGTTCAGTACGACCAGTCGAAATTGCTGCTCATCCAGACCGAGGCCAACCTTGCGCAAGCTGGACAGGATCTGATCCTGCGCGTCGCCCAGGCATACTTTGACGTACTCTTCGCAATCGAAAACCTGCGCGCTGTACAGGCCAACAAGACGGCAATCGCTCAGCAACTCGAGCAGGCGAAGAAGAACTTCGAAGTCGGTACGGCAACCATTACCGATACCTATGAGTCACAATCGCGCTTCGACCTGGCGACTGCTCAGGAGATCGCTGCCGACAACGATCTCGAGGTGAAACGTTACGCGCTGCGCGTGCTGGTAGGCAAGGATCCGGGAGAACTGAATCGGCTGAGGCCGAAAGCCGTGATCGAACCACCGCAACCGGCAAGAATGGAACCATGGGTAGAGGCGGCCGAACGTGACAGTTTTGTCGTTCAGGCACAGCAGGCAGCCGCCGAAGCGGCCGCCAAGGGAGTCGACATCAGCCGCGCCGCGCATTACCCGACAGTGGACATAGTCGCCAACTACGGGCAGAACAACGGCCCAGGACAATTTGGGGTCGGTTCGATCGACACCACCTCTGGTCAGCTTGGTCTGCAGCTCAATATCCCGATTTTTCAGGGCGGTGCCGTCAACTCGCGAGTACGTGAAGCCATCGCCAGGCGCACTGGGGAACAGGCTGCGCTGGACAATGCGACCCGCAACGCGGCGCTTGGCGCACGCCAGGCCTATCTCGGCGTGGTCAATGGTCTTGCCGGAGTCCGCGCACTCGAGGCGGCACTGGTGTCGAGTCTGAGTTCGCTGGAATCGAACCGGCTGGGTTACGAAGTCGGTGTGCGCATCAACATCGACGTACTCAATGCCGAGAATCAGGTCTATGTCACTCGGCGCGATCTGGCCAAAACCCGTTTCGACACCTTGATCAACCAGCTCAGGTTGAAGGCTGCGGTCGGAGCGCTCACCGAAAGCGATCTCGAACGAATCAACTCACTGTTCGAGGCACCCTGACGGTCATGGCGGTTGCGGGCAACCCCGATCATGAAAGCCATCAACGGTTGTTGCCCTCGCTCCACGAACCCTCTCTCACTGGCAGGACGGGTGAGTTTCGTGAGTCGTTGACGCAACTTTCACGAGAAGCTGTTCGATCAATGCCATGGTGCGCGCCGTCGCACCGCGGTGGGCCTGACTGAAGGTCGCCGCGGCAGTACGCATGGCCAGTAGCGCTTGCGGATGCAAGAGCAGATCCCTGGCCGCCAGCGCCGCTGCACCCGCATCCGGAACTGCACGCGCAGCTCCACAGGCGATGGCGTCCGCACTAGCCTCTGCAAAGTTGAAGCAGTGCGGGCCAAGCAGGACCGGGCAGCCACAGGCTGCCGCCTCGATCAGATTCTGGCCGCCAAACGGCAGCAAGGTCCCCCCGATCAGTGCCAAATCCGCGAGCGCGTAGTAGGCGACCATTTCACCCATACTGTCACCCAGCCAGACCTGCGTATTGCGGTTCGGCAATTCCTCGCGGCTTCTGCGGCAGAACGCCAGCCGGCGATGGCCAATCAGTTCGGCAACCTCGGCAAAGCGTTGCGGGTGGCGCGGCACCAGCAGCAAAAGCAGGTCGGGAATGTCGAGTTCCGTCAAGGCATCGAGGATCAACGCCTCCTCGCCTTCGCGGGTGCTGGCAGCGAGCCAGACCGGGCGGGCAGCGAGCGCTTGCCGCCAGCGTGATCCCTGCTGAAGCATGGCCGGCGCAGGGGTGACGTCAAATTTCAGGTTGCCGCAGACCTTGACCTGGCGTGCGCCGATCCTCTGCAGACGTTCGGCGTCGGCCGCAGTCTGTGCCACAACCGCGCTCAGCGATGCCAGGGCTGGCCCGATCAGGCTCGGCAGACGTGCATAGCCACGCTGCGAACGCTCCGACAGACGAGCGTTGATCAACGCCATCGGCAGCTTGCGCCGCCTGGCCGTCTCGATCAGGTTTGGCCACACTTCGGTTTCCATCAGCAACCCGAGCTCGGGCTGGAAGTGATCGAGAAAGCGCCCGCAGGCATCGGGCAGGTCGTAAGGCAGATAGGCCTGCGTCAGCCGCCCCGGGTGCCTCACCACCAGCTCCTGACCGGTAGCGCGACCGGTCGGCGTCATGTGCGTCAGCAGCACGTTGTGCCTGGGGTAGGCACGCAGCAGCGAATCAATCAGCGGGGCCGCAGCACGTGTCTCGCCGACCGAAACGGCGTGCAGCCAGAGCAGCGGCCGAGGTGGGCGCGAAGCGTAGAAGCCGTGCCGCTCACCCAGCTGCTGCAGGTACTCGGGCTGCCTGCGCGCTCGCCAGAACAGACGCAGCCAGACCAGCGGCATCGCCAGATAAAAAAGCAGCGAGTAAAGCAGACGGCTCATCGGCGCAAGACGTGCTCGGCAACCGTCAGCACCTCGCTGACCGACGGCGGAGCGCCGGCAGCGCCGAGATTGCGTACGAAGCCGCTGCCATGAACCCCGGTCAGCGCCGGATCGGTCGCGATGTACAGGGCAATGACCGGTACGCGCAAGGCTGCGGTGAGGTGTGCAAGGCCGGTATCGACGCCGATGACCAGACTGGCCCGGGCAAGCACGGCGGCGACCTGCGGCAGACTCAGCGGCGGTGGCACGACAGCAGCGGTGAGTACTGCGGCGATACGCTCGGCACGTTGCCTCTCGATCGCGTTGCCGGCCGGCAGAACCAGCGTCAGCCCGCGCTCGCAAAGCGCCTGGCCCAGTTCGCACCAGCGCCCTTCATCCCACAGCTTGTCGTCGCGACTGGTCGCCGTCAGCAGAACCCCCAGACGATCGCCACGTAGCCAGCCGATTTCGATCGGCGGCGCCGAAATCCCGTAGTCGAGCGGCAGGTCGAGCGGGTAGTCGAAAGCAGCAGCGGCCAGCCAGCGATTGCGTTGCACCGCATGCACATTGCGTGGAATGACGAAGGTCTGGTCATAAAACCGTGCTGCCATGGGTTCACGCGCGGCTTCGGCGGCGTAACCGCAATGCCTGCCTTGCGCTTGCCGGGCAATCAGTGCGCTTTTCAGCAAGCCTTGCGTATCGAGCACGATGTCGTACGCCTTGCGATGGATGAGTCGCCGGAAATCGCGCAGTTCACGCCAGGTGGCGAGCCGGCCAGGATTCCGGCGCCAACGTCTGAGGGCAACCGGAATGACCTGGTCGAGCGCTGGATGCAGACGGGGGATGTCAGCAAAGGACTCCTCGACGCACCAGTCGATCAGCGCTCCGGGAAAGACATGACGCAGATCGCTGAGCACCGGCAGGTTGTGAATTACGTCACCGAGCGACGAGGTCTTTACCAATAGGATGCGCATCGGTGGGCCAGGGTGATGAAGGCGGTAGCCGGGAAGTGCGCATTATAGGAGATGCCGGCCGCCTGCAAGGCTGGGAGACAACATCGAAGCGCTTATAATGCCGCCTCCTGCCATTCCTTCACAGCGAGTCGGCCCTGTTTTGGAGACGTTGTCAATGAACTCCCCTGTGATTCGTCCGGTCGTCCTTTGTGGAGGCTCCGGAACCCGGTTGTGGCCGCTTTCAAGAACGCATTATCCCAAGCAGTTTCTCTGCCTGATTGATGATTTTTCGCTGCTCCAGAATACCTTGCGACGACTCGACGGCCTCGCAGGACTCGGCAAGGCCATTGCCGTGGCCAACGAAAACCACCGCTTCCTGGTCGCCGAACAACTCCTGGAAATCGGGCAGCAGGCCGACATCCTGCTTGAGCCGGCAGCGCGCAATACCGCGCCGGCAGTTGCTGCGGCTGCACTGCAGGCCCTCTGCGAAGCGGGTGAAAAAGCGCCGCCGCTTCTGCTGGTACTTCCCTCGGATCACGTGATTGGCGATGTCGTCGCTTTCCAGAACGCGGTCCGGGCAGCGATCCCGCATGCCAGCGCCGGGGCACTGGTCACCTTTGGCGTGCTGCCTGAACGCCCGGAGACCGGCTACGGCTACATTCGCCGTGGCGATCCGGTGCCTAACGGCTATGCGCTCGCGTGTTTTGTCGAAAAACCCGATACCGAAACTGCACAAGCCTATCTGGACTCGGGTGACTACTTCTGGAATAGCGGCATGTTCCTGTTCCGCGCCGATATCTACCTCGAAGCACTCGACCGCTTCGCGCCGGCGATCCACAACTGCGTGGCCACGTCGGTGGCGAGTGCTCGTCGCGATCTCGACTTTCTCCGCCTCGATCCGGTCGCTTTTGCGGCCAGCCCGTCGAACTCGATCGACTATGCGGTCATGGAAAAGACCGAGCGGGGAGTCGTGATTCCGCTGGCTGCCGGCTGGAACGACATCGGCGCCTGGGATGCCCTGTCGACCATCGCACAGACCGGTGACAACCGCAACACGCAACGCGGCGATGTGCATAGCGTCGACACCCACGATTGCGTCCTCTTCTCCGAAGGACGATTGCTGGCGACGGTAGGAATCAGGGAACTGATCGTGATCGCCACCCCTGATGCGGTGCTGGTGGCCGACAAGTCGAAAGCGCAGGAGGTCAAGGCGCTGGTCGAAGAACTGAAGTCCGCGACACGTAGCGAAACCGAATTCCGGCACATCGTGCATCGTCCCTGGGGCAGCTACGAAGGGGTGGCGAACGGACCGCGCTACCAGGTCAAGCGCATCCTGGTCAAGCCAGGCGCGAGCCTCAGTCTGCAGAAGCATCATCATCGCGCCGAGCACTGGATCGTCGTCAAGGGCACGGCACAGATCGCGCGCGGCGACGAATCGCTGTTGCTCTCTGAAAACCAGTCCACCTATATTCCGCTCGGCGTGATTCATCGCCTGGAAAACCCCGGCAAGATCGACCTCGAAATCGTCGAGGTCCAGTCCGGCAGTTACCTCGGAGAAGATGACATCGTTCGTCTGGAGGACAGCTACGGCAGATGAGTCTGCTGCCAATACCGCCTGGACCCTGCGCGCGCTATGATTCGCCCGCCGATCGCGGCATACCTTCCCCCGCAACCCTGCTTGAAAGGCATTCCCCATGATTCTGGTTACCGGCGGCGCCGGCTTCATCGGAGCCAACTTCGTGATCGACTGGCTGATGCAGAGCGATGAAGCACTGATCAACCTCGACAAGCTGACCTACGCGGGCAATCGCGAAAACCTCGCCTCGCTGGCCAACGACCCGCGGCACATCTTCGTGCACGGCGACATTGGCGACCGCGAACTGACCAACCGCCTGCTGGAGCAATACCAGCCGCGCGCAATCATCAACTTCGCGGCCGAATCACACGTCGACCGCTCGATTCACGGCCCGGAGGACTTCATCCAGACCAATATCGTCGGGACCTTCCATCTGCTGGAAACGGTGCGCGCTTACTGGAACGGCCTAGCCGACGAGGCCAGACAGGGCTTCCGCTTCCTGCAGGTCTCCACCGACGAAGTCTATGGCTCTTTGGCCAGCGACGAACCTGCTTTCAGTGAAACCCATCGCTACGAGCCCAATAGCCCCTATTCCGCAAGCAAGGCAGCAGGCGACCACCTGGTGCGCGCCTACCATCACACCTATGGCCTGCCGGTGCTCACCACCAACTGCTCGAACAACTACGGCCCCTACCACTTCCCCGAGAAGTTGATCCCGCTGATCATCGTCAATGCCCTCGCCGGCAAGTCCCTGCCCGTCTATGGCGACGGCCAGCAGATTCGCGACTGGCTCTACGTCAAGGACCACTGCAGTGCCATCCGGCGCGTCCTTGAGGCCGGACGTCCCGGTGAGACCTACAATATCGGCGGCTGGAACGAAAAACCCAATCTCGACATCGTACACACGGTCTGCGCGCTGCTCGACGAGCTTCGACCACGTGCCGACGGCAAGCCCTACCGCGAACAGATCAGCTACGTCACTGACCGGCCCGGCCATGATCGCCGCTACGCCATCGACGCCCGCAAGATCGAACGGGAACTGGGCTGGAAGCCGGCGGAAACCTTCGACACCGGTATCCGCAAGACCGTACAGTGGTATCTGGAGAATCAGGACTGGGTTCGCCATGTCCAGTCCGGTGCCTACCGCGATTGGGTCGAGAAGAATTACGGCGGGCGCCAGCCATGAAGATCCTGCTCTTCGGCAAGCGCGGACAGGTCGGCTGGGAATTGCAGCGCAGCCTGGCACCGCTCGGCCAGATCGTCGCCCTCGATTATGAAGGAGCCGGCGGCCTGTGCGGCAGCTTCACCGATCTCGACGGGCTGGCTGCCTGTGTGCGCACGGTCGCTCCCGACATCATCGTCAACGCCGCCGCCCATACGGCGGTCGACCAGGCCGAGTCCGAACCCGAACTGGCAAGAACCATCAACGCCCTGGCACCCGGTGTGCTCGCCGAGGAAGCCGGGCGGCTCGGTGCCTGGCTGGTGCATTACTCGACCGACTACGTCTTTGATGGCAGCGGCGAAGCGCCGTGGCGAGAAAGCGACCCGACCGGCCCGCTCGGGGTCTACGGCAAGACCAAGCTCGCAGGCGAGCAGGCGGTGGCTCGCTGCGACCGGCATCTGATCTTCCGCACCAGCTGGGTCTTTGCCGCGCGCGGCAACAACTTTGCCCGCACCATGCTGCGGCTGGCGAGCGAGCGCGATCAACTCCAGGTCGTCGCTGACCAGATCGGCGCGCCGACCGGTGCCGATCTGCTGGCGGACGTGACCGCACACGCCATTCGCAGCGTACAGCATCGCCCAGACCTCGCCGGCCTCTACCATCTGGTAGCCGGTGGCGAGACCAGTTGGCACGGCTACGCCCGGCATGTCATCGAGCATGCACGCGCGGCCGGACAGGTGATCAGGGTAGATTCAGAGGCCATCCAAGCCGTACCGAGCAGTGCCTACCCGGTCCCCGCCCCACGCCCCCACAACTCCCGTCTCGATACGCGCAAGCTACAAGCCGCCTTTGACCTCGTTCTGCCGGATTGGCAAACGGGAGTGGACCGCATGTTGCTGGAAATCCTCGGACAATGAGTAGAGGACGCGCTCCAGGCGAATGCTGCCAGGTCATGACTTTTGATCATGAAAGTCTTGACCGTTTCCAGGGCCAGCCCCCTCGTCCTCGCCTCGCTTGAGCTTCGGCGTGGCCGCATTGAGTAGTGACCTTGAAACGTTCTTTCGTCAGCAATTCGGGCGTTTGCCGAGCATGCCAGGCGGAAAGTTTCGGGTTGATCCGGCCGATTCGCGCATGAGGCCGCGGAGCGCCTTGCTACCCGAGCGCGTCGAGCGGGCTGCGAACGTCTCGCTCATCCCGCTTGAGCACAGGCGCGTAGATCATCGTCTTCGCGGCATCCGCATGGCCCAGCCATTACTGCACCGTGCGAATATCGTCTCCACTTTCCAGCAGGTGTGTGGCGAAGGAATGGCGACTATGCCCTGCTCGGCATAGTGGCGAAGCGTGTGCGGAGTTGTCAGCTTGGCGATCCCCGCTGCCGTCACCGCCTTCTTCATCGCCCGCTGCAGCTGCTTCTCGTCGAGATGATGACGCCGCTCCACGCCGCTACGCGGGTCGACCGAGTAACTGCCCGAGGCAAAACCTATTGGCAGCCCCAGCTCGTATTCGCCGCGGGGTACTTACTCTCCAGGGCATCCGGCAAGTGAACGGCCGCTTTGCCCCTCCGCAGATCGTCGTCGAAGACTTGCCTTCGCCGCAGCAGGTGAGCACGGAGATCCGCCACCCACGAATCCGGCAGCATCGTGACACGATCTTTGGCCTCCTTGCCCTCACGAATCAGGATCTCGCCCTGCTCGAAATCCAGATCCTGCACGCGCAAGCGGATCCCCTCCATCAAGCGCATCCCTGTGCCGTAAAGCAGACGGGCGAGCAAGCCATGGACCCCGTCCATCCGCTCCAGCACCCTCTGCACTTCTAGACGGGTCAGCATCACCGACAAGCGCCGCGATGGCCCGGCTCGCACCACGTCATCGAGCCACGGAAGCTCGACGCCCAACACCTTGCGGTCAAGAAACCACAGCGCCGATCAGGCCTGGTTTTGCGTCGCCGAGGCCACCTCCTCGTCGACGGCAAGATGGGTCAGGAACGCCTCCACCTCCGTCGCCCCCATCTCACGGGGAGAGCGCTTGCCATGGAACATGGATGAAGCGTTTGATCCAATCCGTGTAAGCCTGCTCCGTGCGGATGCTGTAATGCCGCAGCAGAATGGCCTCCCGCACTTGCTCCAAAAGGCGTGGCGGGTGGAGGGCAGCCTGGTTGTCGAAAGGCTACTCCGCGGAAAGGAGAGTGGTGTCGCTCATGAATGCGAAGCCTCGGGTAAGCCAGCCGCGCATTATGGCTACTGATCAGATAGATTTCAATATTGATGCAAGAATTGGCATCTGGTAAGATCAGAAGTTAGGAGTCGACCTCGATTGTGGGGTCGAATTGAAAGTTGCTCGAGAAAGACGGCTGCGTTGATGGACGCAAAGGGCAAGGGTATAGCTAGCACAT